>BPTO01000058.1 GCA_023705985.1 Candidatus Heimdallarchaeota archaeon
CGCTCTTCCGATCTAGAACGCAGTTAAGCGAAGATTATATAGTAAAATCTGCATCTGCTTTGATTTTATTACTTCCAAGAACAAGTTTTCCAACAATGCTAGTTGATGGTTTATTTTTTAGAAATAAAGATTCTTTTGGTTTAGCAGCTAATTTCTCAGAAAAACCCAGAGTCATTTTTGAAGTCATACCTTATCGCTCAAAATCTGCTATCCGAAAGGATTTTGATTATCTTGTTGCAATTGATGACATCGACACTACAGAGCAAGAAATAAATAGCACTTATCTTATAAAATCAAACAAACCAAAAGTCATTAATCAGCTAATTAGAAGCAAAACTTTCATAAAAACAATGAAAGATTATCCAAAGATCATTCAATGGATTTCTATAAGGACAGATGAACCTCATTTTGAAATGAAATTTGAATTAACTGGGAATCCAGCAGACTTACTTGCCCTTACTAAATTTACGATGATTCTTTTGAAATTCTTTGGAAAAGTAGTAGAAAACACTAAGAGTTTACCTATTCCTGTGATTCTCAAGAAAGAAACAAAGAAACTCTCTGATAAAGAAAAGGCTAAGAAAGAAAAAGAAAAAGAGAAATTCATGAAAGAAAGAGAAAAACGTAGGGAGAAAGCCCGAAGTAAGGAAGAAAAACAAGCAAAGAAAAGAGCTAAAGCTGAAGATAAAGCAAGGAGAAAAGCTAAATAAAATAACCTTGTTTTGCATTTCTTATTTATTCAAAATTCCAATATTCTCCAACCAGAAAACATTTCATGGAAGAATTTATATATTACCTTTTGAAGGAGTTTTTAACTTTAATCTATATTACACCTATTTTAACTATATTAGCTAAAACATTAAGAGTTGAAAAAAAATGATAAGTAATATAGACAAAAACCCTCCAAAATTAAAAATAATAACTGATAGCTCCTGTGACTTGCCTGATGCGTTTTTAAAGGAATATGACATAGATTATGTTCCTTTCTACGTTAACATTGATGGAAAAAGCTATATTGATAGAACAGAACTAAAACCAGAAGTTTACTATAAGCAATTAAGATCTATTAAAAATCTACCAACAACTTCTGCACCTAACCCAAAAGATTTCTTCGATAAAGTAAATTCAGTAGTTAAAGATTATTCCTCAGTTATAATAACAACAATCTCTTCAAAACTATCCGCAACTTACCAATCTGCAAAAATAGCTTCTAAACGTTTAAGAGAAAAAAGCGTTTATGTCTTCGACTCATTATCTGGATCTGGAGGTGTAGGATTATTATGTCTTGCAGCTGCAAAGCTAGCTAGAAAAGGACTGAAAGAAGATAATTTGATAAAAGAAGTTGAGCGAATTAGAGAAGAGACAATTTTGCTTGGATACGTTGATAACCTTGAGAATTTAGTGAAATCAGGTAGAATATCCAATTTTAAATATCTCATTGGTAGATTGATGAAAGCCAAACCTATACTCCAAGTGAAAGATGGATTGATACAACCTCTATCAAAAGCTACAGGAAAAGAAAAAGCTATTAAAAAAATGCTTAACATCTTGTACAAGCGAGTTAATAAGGATGTAAAGTATGATATTATGATAACTCATGGTGATGATCATGAAACTTCTGAAAACATTCTAAAACAGATAGAAAATAAAGTTGAATTAGGAGAAAAGATAGTTAATTTCTTGACACCTGCTTTAGCAACCCATTTAGGGCTTGGAACTATAGTTGTAACACTATCTCCAAGTGTTGATTAACTCTATTCTTCTATTTTTCTTTTGGTTTAAAACTCAAAGCCTTAGCAATTACTTTGTTAATATTATTCGTGATATCTGAAGCCATCAGTCCATTACCAAATTGTTGAGATGCTAATTCACCAGCAGCTCCTGAAATATACGCACCTAAACATGCTGAAGTATAAGCATCATTTGTAACTGAAAAGAGCGTTCCTATTATTCCTGTTAATACATCCCCTGATCCTCCAACTGTCATCCCTGGGTGACCCGTCTTGTTGAATTTAGTTTTAAAACCGTCTGATATAATGTCAATCTGTCCTTTGACAAGAATTACTGTTTTGTATTTCAAAGCAATTTCAGCAACCAAACTTGCATCTTTCCTTAAATCATTGTAGAACTTTTTGTTGAAGACTTTACCAAATTCACCTCTGTGAGGTGTCAATATTGTATCATGCATGGAAAGAAGTTGTAATTCACTTTCAGATAGAGCTGATAAAGCACCAGCATCAATAACGATTTGTCTTTTCAGTTCACTTTCAAGAAGTTTGTTAACACTTTGATTTGTTTTTACAGAATCTTTCATTCCAGGACCTATAATAAAGGTTGAATTTCTAGTCTTATCTTCTTCCATGATAAGTGAAATATCTGAAGGATCAATTTCATTTTCTTTTGCGGGAATTGTAATAAAATCTGGAGAATAAGCTGCTAACACTTGTCTTATATTTTTAGGAGTTAGGATGAAGACCAGATCAGCTCCTGTTCGAAAAGCACCAAAACCAGCTAAAGCTGGAGCACCGATGTAATCATCAGATCCCCCTATTATTGTTACTACACCATTATCTCTTTTATGACTATCATTTTTTCTTTTAGGATAATTCCATTTCAAATCTCCTAATCCTACATACGTTTCAGCTTCTTCTGGAATACCAATTTCTTTTACAATTATAAGAGATTCAGAGAAATCATTTGATTCAACTTTATTCTTTCCCAAACATACAATTTTCTCAGGATTTGATATGAAAATAGTGTTATTAGACGTAGGATTGTATCCAGAGGGAGTATCTATCGAAATTATTTTTCCTCTAAAGTGAGAATTAAGATATTCAATTACTGATTTATAAGGTTCTTTTGGTGTTCCTGAGATTCCTATCCCGAGAAGTGCATCAATAATGAGTTCATTATCATTGATATTGTTTTTAAATTTTCCAAATGCCTTCTCATCTTTAATTCTAATAATCTTATCATCTGCTAATATTTCTGTTAGTCTTTCAAAGTTTTTTTGAGATGAGAGAGAATTAAACTTGTTTTTGTTTCCAATTAGAGCCAAGGTGCAGTTATATCCTTTGTTAACCAAGAGTCTTGCAGTTACTAACCCATCTCCACCATTATTTCCGTATCCTGCAACAATAAGAATACTATTTTTTTTTGCTTGTGGAATATTAATAATCTCCTCATATACAGCTTTACCCGCATTTTCCATCAATTTGATAATCGGAATCCCCATTGCAAAAGCATTCTCTTCCAAAGCTCTTACTTCAGTAAAAGTACTGTATTTTCTTTTCATCATTAATTAAAAGTCTAATTACTGCTTTAAAACAATTATTCTAATATATAAAAAAAGAGAGTATGTTCAGACATACTTCAAAGTTTTTTTAGCTTTTTCATGTTCTTTATCAAGCTCATCATCTAATACATCAAGTAGAGTAGATGTTTGCTTTATTACTCTCACATAGTCTTCATATGATGTCTCGAGAGAGTTAAGAGAATTTTCGAATAACCCTAACGATGTTTGATCATTTTGAACAAAAGAAAGTGTTTTACTAATGTTCTGGGCTACATTCTTAAGAAGTGCGATTACATCTTCCTCTTTTTTGCTTATATTCATCATTTTTTTAGGTGTTTTCAGGGGGAAATCTAATCCGTCTATTTCTACCATTAATGTATATGTTCCAGCAATTATTTCTTCCATACTATTCAACGTTTTTCCTAGATTTTGTAATGTAAGTAGTACATCTTCTTTTATTTCAGCGAATTCTACTTGATTTTCATTGGATTGTTTGAAAGATCTGAATATTTTTTTTACATCATCAACAATTTGTTGTGATTCGTCAGTCCATTTTTTTCTAATCTCTTTGAGATTACCAATAAAAGAGCCTGTGGCATGTGCCAAGGAATCAGTTTTTCTTACTGCAAAATTCATTGTATCACCTTTGATGATATTTGGATGGAATGAAAACAGTACTCGTTCTGAAATAACTTGAAAAAAGTTGCGAATATTCCTCCAAACATATATATTTAATATTATGCATGCACTAATATAAAACTTACCGATACTACTATATGGTTCTGGATATTATACAAATACGTAATTCTTTATATTCCAAATGCATCTGTGTGAGAAAATCTGTTGTCTAGAATAGAAAAAATACCTATCTAATTTTTTTCTGTAAAAGGTCAATAATCGATGATTTAAAAATAACCCCTTCTATAATGTTCTTGTGACCTATAATAGTGCGTCATCAGATGTGAAAGGTAAAGCTCTTGATGTTCAGCTTTATATTGCCCAATGCTCAGTTTTAGCACATAATCTATTATATGTATCAGAACCTAAACCCGGTGGAGCATCTTTTCATAAAAGTTTTACTGATACGAAAACTGAACATTTTCTCGCAGGTGGGAGCAGCTTATTTGGCCCTATTTTTGAACTTTCTAAGAGAGGGATATTAGTAGCTCAAAACCATCTATGGTACGATGATTCTGAGATAGGTTTGTTTATCACTAAAGCTCTAGACGGCGCAAGGAGATGGTACCAACCAATAGGTAATACAATTCTAGGGACAATTCTAATGTTTTCTCCCCTTACAGTAAGCGTTGCACATTATTTTGCTAATGAAGGGATGAAAACTAATGTAAAACTAGATTTAGATGTTGTTGTTGCTTTGAGTGAAAGGTTCTTAAAAAATTCAACCACTGATGATTGTATACATCTTACTCATGCTTTAACTAAAAACGTATCTACAGACATTCTACCTTCAGATAAGGATGAAGATGATTTTTCTTCTTTTATTAGGATATATAAGCATCAAAGAACTAACTTGTACGATTTCACAAAATTCTATGAAGAAAGAGATTTAGTCTTTTACGAGATGAGTCATAATTATAAGACGACCATTGCGACTGGATTCAAAACACTAACTAAGGTCTATGAGGAAGAGCATGATTTAATGAAAGCGATTTCACACACTTATTTAACGCTACTTGCAGAAAGAAAAGATACTCATATTGCAAAAAGATTTGGAAATGAAATCGCAAGTGAAATCCAACAAATGGCGAAAAACATCGTGAAAGCTGGTGGAATATTCACTGTTGACGGTACGAAAATGATTGATGAACTTGATTATTACTTAAGAAACTCGAGACCTAAAAAAATAAATCCCGGATCGATTGCAGATATCACTACTACAACTATACTTCTAGCATTATTAGATGGATACAGACCTTAAGAACATAATGAAAAAATTTTTGATAATTCTTCAAAAGAATCAGCAGCGGATTTGTATTTTTCAAAATCAAGAAATAATGTTCTATTTGGAAGTTTGAATATTATGCTAGCATTATCAGTCGTCATAATAAATTGAGATAATAACTTAGCATCATACAAATATGAAAATCCTTTTTCTCCTGCTTTGAAAGAATCGCACAGAATCTTATGTTTGTGTTTTTCATTATCTTTCTTTAGGGATTCTAAAGAGCGTCTAGAATAGATTTCTATGTCTGTTGGGTTAAACTTTTCAAAGAAAGTATCCTTTAATTGCTGGTTTGACTTTGTTTTGAATTCCTTAAAAGTAGAAACGTTGAAGTCTTTTATTTTTATAGCTATTACAATAAAAACGTGGGGTAGACTAATCGTCAGTATAAGTGAACCTTCAAGAGATAGATGATATGCTATTCCCAATTTAGAATTCCATAAAGAGGTAGTTATTTTTCGTAGACTCTTACAAAATAAGTGAAATATAGCGAAACTGTCAAAATTATAGTTTTGTTTATGGGCTTGTACTACCAAGGTTTCAAAAGAATCGGAATAAATTCCAAAAGCTATTGATATTTTACTCTTTTCATCAAATAATTCATTGGCTATATAGATTCCACATTGATCTAGTATTTTTCTGCATATACACTGAAAACCTCTGAAAACACTGACTTGACCTCTAAAATCTATAAGTTGTTCTTTGTAGAGAGAGAGAAAATCATTGGAAATCTTAGTAATAATAAATTCTGCATACTCATAAGGCATATTATCTGAAATCTGAAAAATAAATACTAACTCCTCAGCTAATGATAAAATAAATTGACTTTCTTCAAGAATTACTCTTGAAATTTTCTCCTTTTCAGTTTCTTCAGCAAAACGTAAAAATCCTGCTAATAACCCTGAAACTAGAACTTCATCTCCTCTGGTGTAATCTTCAAAATCAAAAAGTGGGATACCATCAGCTGTTATTATAAGGATTCTTTTGATTAACGTCTAAATCGCCCCCTCTAATTTTAAACTATGAAGAGTGTATCGTATATCTGTTAAACTTGGAGGACTTCCTATTATCTTTTGATTTGCAAGAATAGATTGAATCTTTGATTCAAGATCTTTGATTGAAGTGAAAGAATAAGGTTCTTTGAAAAAAACATATTCATGATGATAAAAGGATAATAGATATTGATTCAAGATTGCGTGATTTAAGCAGATGTAGAAGTTTGATTCTCCAATTTGAACTCTGTTGTTCTCTTTATACATAAGATAATCCAATTTTCTGGAAGCGATAAGAAGTAAACGATTTAAGTAATTCGAATTAGATTCTGTAAAAATTTCATGTGTACCAAAGATAATAAATTTACCTCTCCTCTTTTCTGCTAAAAGAACGACAGGTTTACTATCCATCAGAGCAAGAGGTGTATAACTCTTAATACCGTTTTCTTTCATAAAATGAGGTTCAGAGTTGTAATTGATTACACGTGATTTGTTTATAAAAAGTTTAGAGCCAAGTAATCTTGTTTCATATGGGATTCTAGGGAGGCCATAAACGTATTGTTCAGAGAGATTTATTCCAAGTTCCCATCTCAATGCTTCAAACCATCGACCTAATTCAGGTAATGCTCGAGGTCGTGGAAGAGTTAAAATCAAACACCCTCCTATATCAATATATGAAATTAGCTCCAGATACATATCTTGAGAAATTTTCTTTCGAGGAAGAGTAATAAATAGAATGTGGGATTTCTCTAAGATAGATCTTTCTAGTCCAGTAGCATAAAACCGTTTCTTAACGATTTTGAACTTTACTTGAGCTATATCTTGATTAATGAGACTTGTTATTTCTTTTGCTTTGATTTGTTCATCAAGTGACATATCTACTGTGCAAAGTCTCATTGAATAATTGTATAAACATTAGAATATAAATTTATTTGGAGTTAAGTTACTGTTTAGTTTTTTTAATCTGCTCTGTAGCTTGCAAACTCTTCCTAAGTGTTCTTCGTAATTTTCTAGCGGCTGTATTTTCAGGATGATGAACCAGAGACTGAGTCACTTCTTTGTATGCTTCTTCGTAATTTTCTTTGGCTTTAAAACATATAGCTCGAAGAAGATGAGCTCTAGAGTTCAAACGAGGAGTATCAGTTTGATGTTCAGTTGTATATTTTATTATCTTTGCAGTAGTATCTAATGTCTTATCAAAATCATGTTTTTTTACATATATTCCCGCTAGTTTAGATAAGATACCAATGTTATTTGAGTCTACTTCACGCAAATATCTCTCTAAAAGTTCAATTCCTTTCTCTTCGAAATCAATAACTGTATAATAATTAACTGCTTTAATTACCAGATCCGCTCTTAAAACACCGTCAAAATTCATTGTCTGATGGTAGACTAATAAAAATGTTCCTAATCCTAAAAGAAGAGCTACTACTTGTGATGATATAAGTAAGGCATCTTTGGTTACAATAGCAGAATTGATAGGGAGAAATATTACTGCAAGGCTGATAATAGATGTTATTGAAATCCAAATCCAAAAACTTCTTCCAAAAAGTATTTGAAATTGATTCTTTTTAGCTGTTTTTTCATCTTCTCCTTCAAGTAAGGGGAAAATTCGAAGTGTATCGGTTACGGTGATGTTGCCAGCAAATTCTAGAAACTCTAGAGTTATTAAAGCAGCAAAATTAAATAACAAAATAGTTCTTGCTTCAGTATTAGGTTCTATGTATCTAGCCAAGAAAAGTATATTTTGGATAATTATTGAAAATAGATTATAATTTCTTAATGTTTTTATTAATGATAAATAGATAGATTTAGTATATTGGACTTGTTTAGGTAATGGTCTTACACGAAATCTTGAGATTCCCCAACCAATTATTACTAAAACTAATGCTGGAAAGGATATCCAAGCCAAAGTATCTGAAGAATAAACATCAGAAAAGGATAATATAAGAGCTATTGTTCCTAAAATTAAAACAACCCAATCTTCATTAGAGACTGTCATATCGTAATTAGTTTGAAACATTCCAATCACAGTTGCTAATCATTTCAAGTTTTCAGATATTGATAAACATAACGGAAGGATTATTTGAGAATTGGATAAGTTTTTATTTGTCATTGAGTATTTTCTCTTGATGCCTTCCAAAAAAAACGATAACCAAAAATCAATCATGTTGAAAGAAGATATTCAACAAAATGTTGCTCTAAAACATGCAGAAACTCTGAGTCTTATAGAAATTGACGACCCAAGTAACCTTGTATGTTATCACAAAGTTTGTCATAAACCTCCTTCTTATTTAATTGGTGCTCTTTTACCCGGCATTTGGATAAAAAACATTAGAGATAATAAATTAGTACCATTCATTTATGTTTCTTGCATTGAACACAGGTTAAAACTCATTGATGCTTTACCTAGAAAGACATTAACAGTAATCTTGCAAGATATATCAGGAGGCTCATATAAATTGATTAAGAATATCCTTGAAAATACCGCAGAAGAAATTCTATAATATGTTTACTTTTTTACTCTTTTCTTTTTAACAGGTTGTTCAACATAATTTGCGATGTTTAGTGTTATTTTCTCTAATTCTTTTTGTTCTAGAACTCTAGCCAGTCGTTTAATTGCTTCCAAATGATGTACAACTGCATCAAGGTAAGAATAGATATCTCCTGGATATAATTGAATATTGAAGCTTTTTCTGATTGCGCTACTTATCATAGTTGGAGAGTAGCCCTTCATCCTATAGTCTATTAGTATCTTAGAGAAGTTTATTTCCCCACAGTCACAAAAAGGCATGTCTAAACATTTACAGTTGAAGATATGCTTGGACCAAATAGTAAAAGTTACCATAATCAATTTTGTGGGAGATTTAGATCCCCAGCCATTACCTGAATAAAGATCTCCTATAGCTCCTGAAAATATGTTTGTTGATATCCGTGTTTTCAAAACCCTTTCAATTTCTCCTTGGATTTTTGAAGATAAGTGAGCAGATCTAAAAGTTTGAATTCTAACTGCTAATGTTAAAGCAAAATCATCGGAGTAACCTATTCTTATTTGTCTCTTAATTTCCTGCACTAATCTCAAAGCGTAAGATGGAGCTAAGAATGATTGTGAAACAGCTTTACCTAAGTTAGTGGCGTAGATATTCTTATTTTCAACATCTATCATTTTCATTTTCTTTAAAACTCTCATCACATCGCTAATAGGAGTTGATTTACCTATAAAATTAGCAAAAACTTTCTTATCTCTTGAAATATTGAATATTTTATGTGATACAACTGTAGCCAATACTTCTTCCTCCTCTTGTAAAGTATCAAGTTCTGGGTTTACATCTTCAATTGGCTTTGTTAACAAATCAAAAGCTATTTGCTCTTCAGTAGCATCTTGTCCAGCGAATATTTTCCTTCCAGGTTCGATAAGCAAATACACTTTACCCTTGTCATGATAACCTAATCTTCCTGCTCTTCCAAGAATTTGATGAAATTCTGTTACTGTAAGCCATGATATACCCATAGCAAGATTCTCAAAAACTACTAATGATGCAGGGAAATCTACACCTACACCTAGAGCTATTGTAGTTGCAACTGTCGAAATTGTTCCTTTTTCAAATCCTCTTTCAACTTTTTTTCTCTTATTGAAAGTTAATCCAGCATGATAATAAGAAGCATTTACTCCTTCACTTTTTAGTTTCTTGGCAAGTTTCTCGCAGTTTCTTCTAGAATTTGTAAAAACTAATGTTTGACCCTTAAAACCAGTACTAGAAACTATTTCTTCTTCTGCTTTACATAAATCTACTAAATATCTTATTCTCTGATCTTCAGTGTCAGTAAGAATAGTGTGAAGTTCTAATGCTACTGGTCGATCGAGGTATTTTACACATTTTGCTGATAATTGCTTTGCTAGTTCTTCAGGATTTCCTACAGTTGCAGATAAATAAATGAATTGAGCGTTAGGGAAGTGTGATTTTAGTCGAGCTATCAGGCCATTTAAGCGAAAACCTCTACTTTCTGACATCAACATTTGGATTTCATCAATAACTATTGTTCCTATGTTACCTAACTCGCTAGATTTTTCACTTCTTAAAAGATAATCAAAAGCTTCATATGTTGCTACAACAATACCAGCTTCTTTGTAATCATTGTCAATAATAGGATTAAATTCTCCCTCAACTTCGATACGACTCATTCCAACGCGAATTGCAGTTTTGATATTCAATTTCCTGTATCTCTTTCTAAATTGTTCATATTTCTGATTGGTGAGAGCAACTAAAGGAGAGAGATAAATCACTTTTTGACCATTTAGAGCTTTTTTGATACCAGCTAATTCCCCTACAAGAGTTTTTCCTGATGTGGTTCCACCCACAATTAATAATGGCTCATCGTCAAACAATCCATTTTTGATTGCTTTTTCTTGGATTGGGAGCAAAGTTTTGAATCCTTCAGCGATAAGCAAATGCCTCATTCTCTTTGGAAGACCTTTAACGTCTGAAATTTTAACTTGTACCTTTTGCTTCTTCGCAGGTATAATGTCATAGAGGGTTGATTCGGGATTCTTCACAGGATCTAGTTCTAAACCCAATGTGATTGAGTCTAATACATCGTCAAGATTTTTGGTTCTTTGAGCTTGTTTTTCGTAAAATCTTGTTAAACCAGTAGATACAACTAGATTCTGTTTCTGTAATTCACTTTGTAATTCTTTTTTACTACAAAACTCACAAATACGGAAATTCTTATACTTTACCGATTGATCATCAAGAGAAGTCCAAGTATTCCGATGCATCAAACAATACCAACACACTTTTGCGACTTTGGGTTTGGAAATTTTGAAGGTTTTACAATATTCTGTGAAATTTTTATAATTCCAAGGTAAATCTGTATCCGAAACAAGTAGATATCGTGCTTCACGCAAGTGCTCTGTAGCGACTCTAGGTCGAATATAAACGCTAGAACTTAATCCTAATCTTGAGTACCGAGATACTCTTAGATAGGTTTTTTCATATACAAATTGAAGTCGCATCTTAATTAAGGGGTTTTTGCTATCTCTTTTTGTATCTATATAAAAATAAATTATATCAGTTGATAATTTTGCTTTGTTCCAATTCAATAAAAAAGCAACATAAGGTTTGCGTAGTTTCATTAATAACACCTTATTGGATTATTTGATTTTGATTTGCATTAAATAGGTGCTTACTTTTTAGGTTCTTGCATAGTGTGACCACATCTATTACAGAATTTCGTTGTAACAGAAACTTCTGTTTCACATTCAGGGCATGAGATTATGAGAGGTTTCCCACACAGTTTACAAAAATTATGAGCTGGAACTTCTTCAGAGCAATGAGAGCAGATTATTAGTTTAACGCCTTTTGTTTTTGGAGTCTTCTTTATTGTTTCAACTGGCTCCTTCAACCATTGGGGTTTTGATGGTTGGTAACTGTTTGTTTGTATATCAACTAAAGACCCATCCTTCTCCGATGGTATTGTTGGACTGATAGGTAAAGGTTTAGCTTCTTGGAAAGGTTGAACTGTGACGCTTGAAGGAACTGAGATATAATTCATAGCTGAAGGATCTATTTCAAAAATATACTTTAGAATGTTTGATTCTTCTGGAACAGTAATCTTATTTTTTTGCTGTAATAGAAGAGCAAGAGTAAGAAAATCCTTGGCATCTTGCTGATCTGAACCACACATAGAACAAATCTTGGATTCTTCAGGGATCTCTTCCCAACAGGCTAAACACTTCATAATTACACATCTTGTTTAATAGTAGTTTTCTAGACTTTTGCACTCATCTAGAAGATAATCTCTGTTTTAATTCGTTCTTAAGCTATTATAAAACTTACTTTTATGTAAATTGTCAGAATAAGGGGGAAAGTAAAAGAAAAACTATTGATTTTCACAAGCAAATTTAAAAATATATGACTAATTGTTACAACATAAAGTGAAATAAAATGGCTAAAAAGGTCAAGAAAATTAAGTGCAAAAAATGCGGAACTGAATGGCTACCTTTGGAAGTACCAACAAATAAGGAATGGACAAAAGTAGCACCAATGCCTGATTCAAAAGGTAACGTGACAATAACACTTATGGCTACTTGGAATTGCCCTGGGTGTGGGAAAAGTAAAATGGGTGCAAAAAGTAAAACTAAGGGTGAATTCAAAGAAGAAGACACTAAAAAATACAAAGTTAAAAACGCTATTCTATCAGGTGAAAAAATCGATTTACCTAAGCTTGCAGAAGAATCAGGCGTTTCTGTAGAAAATTTGCACAAAATTATTCCAATGTACCAGAAGAAACATAATGTCAAAGGGAAGATTAAAGGAAATTACTATATCCCAGAATAAACACTCTTGCAAAAACTTTTAAATCAGAATTTAAATCTCCAAAACAGACGAGAAGAAGTGAAAATAATGGCAGTTACTGGTTATGATGGTATCTTTACAGGTGGATGGTTAACATTTATGCTTGTTATATTCACAATATTGACAATTGCTTCAATCATCTGGTTAATATTGTACGTTGAAATGTCTCAAAACAAAACCTGGAAAATGACACTTTCTATTTCTATAATTACTGCAATAGTAACAGCCATGGAAATTCAACTAATTCTGATTAAGAGTAATATAATCTTTTGATTTCTTCTCCTCTTTTCATTCCTATTTTAACTAATGTTGATTAGCTTTCTTATGCTAGCTTTAATGATGATTCGGAAGTTATCAGTAAGTGTGATTACGAAAAAATTAAAGAAGAGGGAAACTCATACACCATAAATACTAGCAATCTATGAGATAATATTTCCTTTAGTGTGATATATATGCTCAACACATTCTATATTGACTACATACCTAATAAAGACTTACAAGCTGAAGTACGACGTCTTGGCCATAAAGGAACCGATACAACAAAACAAGTTGCTCAACAGATTGTTACAAAAGCAATTAAAAGTAATAAGTTTTCACAATTGAAGATTCGAAGCTTATGGAATACAGCAATGAAAAATATGTTTTTCAATAATTACTTACGAATGTTCATTTATATACCATCTCAACAGATTGAAACTTCCAAACAAATCAAAGCATCATTGCAAAGAGAAGTTAAAACAGTTATTGAAGAACTAGAATTAAATGAACCTCAATTTTATATCTCAACAATTACCAAAAAACCCAAACATTTTCTTGTAGCGTTAACATTTGAAAAAGTTGATAATTTTTCTTCGTTCCTAAAAGTACCACTAGAAAAACAGCTGATTCTAACATTTTTACCAGAATTAGGCGTTGCTACTTACTGGCCTATGGATAAAGATCAAAGATTGAAGTTTGTTATGAAATTATTACTTTCTACATTTCAAAAAACATCAGAAATTAAGGTTAATGCTCTACTTTTACGAAAGTATTCTACTCAAGAACCAATAAACAAATTGATTATATCAACACCTCAAGAAATTGCAGGTTTTCCTGGATTAGATGCAATAGAATTCAAAGGTGAAGACGTAGTACTAGGGTTATCTGGTTTAAAGCGAAGACATGATGCTAATGTTGATGTGATTACAAGAGTAGGACCATTCACCGAGATTGAATCTCAATCAATTACGTTAACTTGTGGAAAAGGAGTCAAGCTGAAAAACTATAACGGGCTTGAATTGCTACTTAAAGTGATTAAAACTTAACTGAACTTAATTATGTTATAGAGAAACAATTATAAAAAAATATCTTTTTTCTATTAATGAGACGAGGAGATTAGAGGTTAAAGTTAATGATTGAATTATTGCAAATAAGTAGAGGTGGAAGTGGGGGAGTAACTGGAGCTAAGATACTGGCTGAAGCTGCGCTATATGAAGGAGTGGAGTCTCAAGCTATTCCAAAATATGGATCTGAAAGAAGGGGTGCAGCTGTTGAAGCTTACGTTCGTTTTGATGATAAACCAATAAGAATACATAGCCCCGTTGTTGAGCCTGATATTGCTATGGTTTTAGATACATCACTAATAGAAAGGTTGGACTTATTAAAAATTAAACAAGAAGGGATAATTATTATAAATTCAAAAGAAATCCCCAAAGCTTTCAAAGGGACAAATAGAAAAATAGCTTATGTTGATGCTACTGCTATCTCATTGAACTTGGGACTAGTAGCAGGAGGATTTACATTAGTTAATACTACAATGCTTGGAGCATTCGCTAAAGCTACAGGTTTAGTGAGTATTGAAAATATCATTAAAGGCATTGAACATACACTTAATCCCAGAATAGCTCCCAAGAATGTGGAAGCTGCGAAGAAAGCATTTGAGGAAACAAAGGTGGAAACAGTATGACAGATGAAGGACCAGAAATGCCAATTTTATACCCAATGGAAGGATCAGCTGGAAGAACTGGTGATTGGAGAATTTTTCGACCGGTTGTAGATCCAGAGAAATGTAAAAAATGCAACATTTGCTGGCAATATTGCCCAGATTTAGCTATTACGGCAGCAAACAAGGAAGAGGATAGAGCAATTATATTTGATTATGAATATTGCAAAGGATGTGGAATATGTGCAAAAGAATGCCCATTTGGCGCAATAACTATGGTTAGAGAGGAAGGTGGGGATTAAATGGTAGGAAAAACAGTAACGTTAACAGGAAATCTAGCAGCAGGTAAAGCAGCAGAAATGGCAAAACCAAAAGTAATCGCAGTCTACCCAATAACACCCCAAACAGATATAATCGAATATCTCAGTGGTTTAGTTAGTTCAGGGAAACTAGAAGCTCGTTTTATAACAGTGGAATCGGAGCATTCTGCTCTTGCAGCATGCGCAGGAGCTGCTTGGGCTGGAGTGAGAACTTTTACAGCAACAAGTAGCCAAGGATTATTATATATGGGTGAATGGGTCTTCTGGTCAGGTTATGGAAGATTACCCATAGTCATGCCTGTTGTTAATAGATGTCTAGCTCCAGGATGGAGTATCTTCGTTGATTTGCAAGATTCTATGGCTTTCCGCGATGCAGGATGGATTCAAATCTACACTAAGAACAACCAAGAAGTGTTCGATACAGTTCTTCAAGCTTTCAAGATTGGAGAGAGTAAAGATATTTCATTACCAGTTATGCCATGTTTGGATGGTTTTGTTTTGAGCCATACAACAGCGAAAGTAGAATTACCTGATCCTGAAGAAGCTTACAGCTTTGTTGGGGATTATTCTGATCCTGTTGTTGAAGTTGACGTCGATAATCCTTGGGCTTATGGAGGTTTAGTTGGTCCTGAACAATTCAACATAGCTCGAAGAGATTTAATGAAAGCAATGGAAAGAGCTAAAGCAAAAATAATAAAAGTAAACAAAGAGTTCGAAGAAACTTTCGGTAGAAGTTACGGAAATGGATTAGTAGAACAATATGGAGACGATGATGCTGACTTGACGTTGATTACTATGGGTACAATGGGTGATGAAGCTGATGAAGCAATAGATCAATTAAAACAGGAAGGCTACAAAGTCAATGGCGTTAGAGTGCGTACTTTTCGTCCTTTCCCTGTAGAGGATATCGTCCGTATTGCAAAGAAAAATCATAAGTTATTTATTCTAGATAGAGCTGTGTCTTTTGGTCATGAAGGACCTTTAAGAATTGAAATAGAAGCAGCACTAAAGAGATATAACCTTGACATTCCTACAAGTGGTGATATTGTAGGACTAGGTGGAGAATCAGTTCCTTACAAGAGAATAATGAAAATAGCAAAGGAGGCTCTAAGGAGTTAAGAGGTGGAATAAATGGGTACAAAATTAAAAGATTTAATGAACAATCCCAAAGAAGTTTTTTATAAAGGACATTTTGCTTGTGCAGGATGTGGTTCTGCTTTAGCATTAAGACACGCTATTGGTGCTATTGCTGACAAAGTCATTTTAGTAGTTCCAGCAAGTTGTACATCAGTTTATCAAGGGTCAGGCAAAGGAGTATCCTTCAATGTTCCTACAATAAATACTGCTTTTGCTTCTTCAGACTCTGTTGCTTCAGGAATAAAAGCTGCAATGGAAATAAAGGGAAAAGATGTACATGTAGTCGTTTGGGCAGGTGATGGTGGTACTGCGGATATTGGAATCGCTACATTGATAGGAGCTTGTGATAGAGAAGAGGATATTCTGCACATCATGTATTCAAACAATGTTTACAGTAATACTGGTGGTCAAAGGTCTGGTGATACTCCTATTGGTGCAAGAACTTCTACAACTCCTGACGGTAATACCACTGCCAGAAAAATGGTTCCCTTTATTATGATGGCTGATAATGCAAAATATGTTGCTACAGCTAGTGTTGCTCATCTCACTGATCTTGTAGACAAAGTCAAGAAAGCAGTTTCTCTCAAAGGTTTTAAATTCATTCAGATTGACGCAACTTGTCCAGTAGCTTGGAAAGTGGATTTCTCCAATAGCATTGAAGTTGCTAGGTTAGCTGTTCAGACTGGTATCTGGCCTCTCTTTGAATGGGAACGTGATACAGGAAAAGTTATTATCAGTCGCCCAAGTCAAAAATATCTTGATAAAGAGAATAGAAAACCTATAAAAGAATGGACGGAAATTCAAGGTAGATTTAGAGGAGTTACGGAGAAACAGCTCAAAGCTCTGGATGCTGACACTGACAGACAATGGAATTTCATCAAGAAGTTTCTTTAATCCATTTTTTTCTTCTTTTTACCTCTATTATTTTTTTCATAAAATTCCATTACCCCCATCGATGATTTAATAACAAATGTTGAATTTTGTTCACCAAGACAGTTAGGAAGAGACATAAACATTGGACGAACTTTACAACATGATATATAGCTTTATACAAAGTGCTATTACATTAAAAAAACTCCCAAGACAAGGATGGATTAGGGTGGGGATTCCCATCTCACAGATTGAGAGTATTGCAGATCATTCCTATAATACTGCTATGTTGTCATTGCTCTTATGTGATTTACATAATTCTCTCTATCCTGAAAATGTATTAGATGCTGAAATTGTTATGAGGATTGCAATAGTTCATGATTTACCTGAATGCCAATACCAAGATTTTGATAGACAACTAGAGCATCTTTTAGGGAAGGATAAATATCAAGAATTCAAAGGACAAGTTATCACTAGTGCTAGTACTGAACTACTATCTCTCATTCTAAATGAAGAAAGATCGGAAGAGCGTCGTGTAGGGAAAGAGTGTAGATCTCGGTG
>BPTO01000059.1 GCA_023705985.1 Candidatus Heimdallarchaeota archaeon
AGAGTCCCAAATAATGATTCGACCATCTTTCCCACCTGTGACAATAAAATCTTCAAATGCTCTTATCAGTGTTACAGCTTTATGATGACCTGGTTTATGGTAAATGATGTCTATAACATCAAAAGGTTCCCTTGACACAAATTAGACGAAACATAATATGTAATGAATATTTCGTTTTGAGGAAACTCAATAATAATAATGTGGTGGCTCATTTCGTCGTGAGTTCATCAATCTTCAGACTGGAGCGGTCAAATCATTGCCACATGTCTCCTTAACGATAGAGATTTTTAACACTTTTCTTGTAGGTGTTTGTAAACTCTTGAATTTAACAAAAAAATGAGGAGGTAAAATTAACATTTCTGAATTCCTATTACTACTTTATATCTATCAAAATCCCACTCTTTAATATGTCCTTTCTCAGGTTGATTGAAAGAAACTTCTTTTGTTAAAGTTTCCTCCATTAGGAATTCCTTGAAATTGATTATTGAAGTACTACCAAATTCATCACACTTAAGTTCTAATTTAATTTGTTGAGTGTATTTCAGATTCATCTCTTTTCGCATAGTTTGAATTCTTCTTATAACATCTCTGACATAGCCCTCTTGTTTCAACCCTTCAGATATTTCTGTGTTGAGGAGTATCTGATATCCTTCTACTTCTTTACCCTCAAATCCTTCCGAAACTTTAATTTGGTATAGTATATCTTCTGGCGATAGCTTGTATATGTTTCCTTCTACCTCTATATTGAAGCTTTCACCAGCAATTATTTTTAGGACATAATCTCTTGAAATATTTGAATTCAGGTTCTCTAGATATAATTTGATTTTATTTATTGCTCCTCTTACTTTCTTAGCTAAAACTTTGAAATTCGGTTTTATAATGTAACTAACGAGTTTTTCTGAACTTTCTTCTATGATGACCTCTTTAACATTCAATTCATCACGTAAGACTGATTGATATTTGTATAAAATTTCTTCTTTTCCAATTGGAGTTATAACAACTAATTCAGATAGGGGTTGGCGCATTTTTATATTAGCATTGATTCTTAAACTTCTACCAGCTGTTACTAATGCAAGAATAATGTTCATATCAGTTGATAGTTGTTCTTGAATATTTTTCTGTTTGAATTTTGGATAATCCCATAAATGAACACTCTTTGGTAGAGAAATATCGACTTGGCGAGCTAGATTCTGATAGAGCTGTTCAGAAATAAACGGAATAAATGGAGCTAGAAGTTTAGTTAGAGTAACCAAAACCTCGTAAGTTGTTATAAGGGCAGATTTTTTATCGTTATCTAAACCCTCTCTCCAGAATCTTCTTCTTGATTGACGTAAATACCAGTTTGAAAACTTATCTAAAACAAATTTTTCAAACGCTTGAATTGATAGATGGACTGAAAAGTTATTCAAAGATTTATAGTTTAACTTGATTAAGTAATTTAGTTCTGATATTATCCAACGATCAAGCTCAGGTCTCTCTTTCAATGGAATGATGAATGTCTTAGGATTAAATTGATCTATGTTTGCGTTCTGTACAAAAAAGTAATAAGAATTCCATAAAGTAAGAATAAATTTCTTAAATGCTTCTTGGACTAACCTTTCAGAAAAACGAGTATTTGACCAAGTAGGGTTGGAGAGTAAGTACCATCGTGTTGCATCCGCACCATGAATATTGAATATTTCATCTGGTGCTACATAGTTTCCTTTGCTTTTACTCATTTTCAAACCTTTTTCATCGAGAACAAGCCCCATAGTAAGGCAACTAAGGTAGGCAGGTCTATCGAAAAGAACAGTGCTAATAGCTAATAAAGTATAGAACCACCCTCTTGTCTGATCCATAGCTTCTGTAATAAAATCAAAAGGGAAATGTTCTTCAAACAATTCTTTGTTTTCAAAAGGATAGTGATATTGAGCAAATGGGGCAGATCCGGAATCATACCAACAATCAATGACATAAGGGACTCTAGAAGCTGTTTTTTCACATTTTGGGCATTTGAAAGTAATCTCATCAACCCAAGGACGGTGTAGACTGAAATCCTTACTAAATGGTTTTCCATAGAAATCTGCTAATTCGCCTTGACTTCCCACGAATGTTATATGACCATTAGGGCATTCCCAAATAGGTAAAGGTGTTCCCCAGTAACGATTACGCGAAAGAGCCCAATCACGAACACCATCGATAAAATTACCAAAGCGTCCATGTTTAAGGTGTTCAGGTTTCCACTTAATTTGTTTATTATTTGATAATAACTTTTCGCGCATTTCGGT
The DNA here is from genome assembly GCA_023705985.1 of Candidatus Heimdallarchaeota archaeon. Classification (GTDB taxonomy): domain Archaea; phylum Asgardarchaeota; class Heimdallarchaeia; order Heimdallarchaeales; family Heimdallarchaeaceae; genus 18H4-34. Next base: position 2,268 of record BPTO01000059.1, read on the forward strand.
CATTTTTATGTACCAAGTAGGCGTTGAATAGTAAAGAAGAGGGCTATCACATCGGGGACAAAATGGGTATGTATGTTTATATTTTGCTTGTTTAAACAATAAACCCCTATCTTTCAAATTCTGTATTATTTTGGGATCTGCTTTCTTAACGTGTAATCCAGCAAAATCAACTATTCTTTCATCAAAAGAACCATCTTCTAATACAGGATTAATAGTTGGTAATCCATATTTTCTTCCCGTCTCAGCATCATCTTCACCAAAGGCTGGAGCAGAATGTACAATTCCGCTTCCATCGATTGTAGTTACGTAATCAGCTAGTGTAACATAAAAAGCGTCATCTTTAGGCTTAATAAATGGGAAGAGTTGTTCATAACGCTTATTTTCAAGATCTTTCCCTTTGAATTTTTTAATGATTTTATAATCTTTAAGCAAACTTTGTGCAATGATTTCTGCTAAAATCAGTTTTTCTCCTCCATATTCTACTGTAATATAATCAATATCAGGATGAACAGAAAGACAAATATTGCTGATTAATGTCCATGGAGTGGTTGTCCAAACAAGAAAATATGTATCTTCAAAATCTAGGGATTTAAATTTAATGTAAATAGAAGGATCAGTAGTTTCTCTCATACCCTGACCTGCTTCATGTGTAGAAAGAGGGGTTCCACAACGTGTACAATAAGGAACAACTTTGTGTCCTAAATATATTAACCCTTTTTCCCAGATTTGCTTAAGAGACCACCAAACAGATTCGATATAAGTCTCATCCATAGTAATATAGGGGCGATCCAAATCAACCCAGAAACCCACTCTTTTTGACATTTTTTCCCATTCAGTTAAATACTTGAAAACCGATTCTTTGCATTTTAGGTTGAATTCCTTTATTCCATAATTTTCGATTTCTTGCTTATTCTTAATTCCTAAATCTTTCTCAACTTCTCTTTCAATGGGTAACCCATGGCAATCCCACCCCGCTTTACGTGGGACGATATTATGACCAGTCATCAATTTATAACGGAGGAAGACATCTTTAATAGCTCGAGTAAGAACATGACCCATGTGAGGGAGACCATTAGCTGTTGGTGGACCTTCCAACCAGCGGAAGATTTTTTTACCTTTATTTATTTCTTGAGCTTTACCAAAGATATCTTTTTTCTCCCAGAAATCTAATATCTTCTCTTCTTCTTTAGCGAAATTTGGCATGTTTTTTACTGGTTTGAAAACTTCGTTTTCATCCATCATTTTCATCTCCGGGAAAAAATCCTACAAAGATAATTATTGCAATCTACGGATCGTTTTAGAACAGACTTTCCACAATTAACAAATTTCACGATCCATCCTTTTAACCTCTGAGTGCTTTATGAGGCACGTGTTTTAAATTTTTCTTTTTTATGCTTAAATTCAATCAGCAATAATGCTTTGGTCAGCTAAAAAGGTTTTAAAGTCTGAATCCTTTGAATAACTATTAAGTTTTATTGTAACTTTTATAGCATTTGAGGAATTAGTTACAACGAATCGATTTTGAAAGGCTTTTTCCTTATCAAAGCGAATGTAAAAGGTTTTCCTCCCCTGTTCAAACCGATTTTTGAAATCCAAAGACAAGTTCTTTTTTTCTTCAAGTGGTAATTTTTTTGAAATGTTTTTCATAATTAAGTTGATATTTTTTTTATGTCTAGTAGAATATTGGATAAAACTAATACTATTTCCATACCCTCCTTCAAGCTGGTCTTCTATGCATTCAGACTCTTCTAAGGATTTTTCTGGGATTAAAGAGTACAGAGCAAGTAAATTATTATTCATATCCTCTGTTGCGTGAATAGTGAAAGTTATTGTAATTCTAGATATAGTTACACTCATTTGTTATTAACACCAAGATAAAAAAGTTGGAAAACTGAGGAGTTTAATTTCCTCTACGATTATGTCTTCGGAGTGAAGGACGATTTTTCTCAGTTCCAATCCCTTTCTTTCGTTGACCTCTCATTTTTTTACCAGAGCTTGTTAATCCACGATGAACTCTTCCTCTATGTATAGGATTCTTAAGGTAAACTTTCTTGTCTCCACGGTATTCATATGTTGATATCCAGCTTGTTCGTGGATCTTTTGCAACAGCAGGATGTTGTGGGTCAATCATAATTATTTCAAACCACTTGTGTCGTCCATCTTGACCTACCCAATAACTATTTAGTACTTCAAGGTTAGAGTATTTTCTTGCTGCTCTTTCTTCAGCAATGAGTTTGATGCTCTTCTTTGGAGTTATTTTGTTTACACCCATGTTTCTACTTTTTCTACCTCTGACTGGGCGTTGTTTTCTGCGACCACCTTTTCTAACCCTAGATCTAATGACAACATAACCTTGCTTAGCTTTATATCCTAAAGAACGAGCTCTATCTATTCTTGTTGGGCGTTCAACTCTTTGAATAGTTTCTTCCCTTCGCCATTGAATGATACGAGAACGCATCAATTCTTTAAATTCTGGACTTTTATTGTTTCTCCAGAATTCTCCTATATATTTGTACATACTCTTTGTCATACAATCACCAACGATTCCCTATTGGACATCTCGCTAGGTAGTTAATGGCTATTTAAACGTTGAATTTTAAAGCTTATGATTTAAGTTGTTTTTTGTTAACATAGTATTAAGAGAAAACTTCAAATGTTATGCCACCCTACAGCTTATGATTACAATGGCTTCTTTTGGCGTTCACCAAATCGGTGTAATAAGAATAGAGCAAGATGCTTGCTATGTTGAAATATTTCAACCATTTGTCGCTGGTTTAAGACATATTGAGAAATTTAGTCATATTTTTGTTATATGGTGGATTTCTTTGAGAGATAATCCACAAGATAGAACTCAATTATTGGTAACTCCCCCAAAACTAGAAAAACCAGTTGAAACGGGAGTATTTTCTTGTCGTAGTCCTTCAAGACCTAATCCAATTGGATTAACTAAGGTTGAACTAGTTAAAGTCAAAAACAATAGATTATACATAGATCGAATTGATGCAATAGATGGAACACCAGTGTTAGATATTAAACCATATCTCCCAGGAGAAAGTGTTCCACTAGATAAAATCAAACTTCCTGAATGGTTTGAACATTTAAAGAATGGATCGTAATGCCCCAACAAAACATGGCAGAAGTATCCTTCCTTTAGATTGGAGTAATTCATGCAATAACAAAATATTTTCCTTCTGCTTTTTGTTTTTTATCTCGCTGTGAATCTTTTTTGTTTACTCTGGGACGTAATGTTTTTGGATCTTGGCGAAATGTTACACCCATTTTTCTAAGAAATTCATTCATTCCTACCTGTAATGACATTATTCTAGAGCTTCTTCCACTTATTCCTGACTTTCCTCCAAAAACTATTAGTCTATCACTCAGGAAATTTAACATCATTACATCGTGTTCTACAACTATGGCTGGCATTTCATAATGGTTAGTTACTCTTTTGATAACTTTAGCAACTGTAACACGATCTTCTGACGAGATGTACGCAGATGGTTCGTCAAGCAAATACAAATGAGATTTTCTTGCTAAGCAAGCTGTAATAGCAACTCTCTGAAGTTCTCCTCCTGATAAACTATTGAGCTTTGAATCAAGTAGCCTTGTAATGCTTAATGGTGTTAGAATTTCACTTTTATGCCAAGCACTGGATAATATTACAGGATTTATGTCTCTCAGATATTCTTCAACAATTTCTTCAGATTCTGTAAACAAATATTGCGGTTTATGACTTATAAGTAGTCGCAAATCTGTTTTTGTATCTTTTTCGTGTACATCTCCTTCATCTGAAATATTTGTCAGGAGTTGAATTTTTTCAGATATTGTTGTTGGTTCCAAAACATTTGCTAACATTTTTACAAAAGTTGTTTTTCCTATACCATTTGGCCCTATAATCCCAACAACTTCTCCTTTAAACAGTTCTCCACCTTTCACCGATAAACTAAAAGAGTCAAATTCTTTTGTCATATCTCCAAATTTAATAGCTAAACGATGTGAAGTGGTTCTATCCTCAAAACTTGCTTTTTTGAAGATTATCGGTTCTGGTCTGAATCGCATGTTTTCAGAAGGTATATAACCATCTAAGAAGATATTAATCCCGTCTCTAACTGAAAATGGATGACTAACTATCCCATAAGCTCCTGAAACTCCATAAAACATATGTACTTGATCACTTAAGTAGTCAAGCATTGCAAGATCGTGTTCTACTACAATAATTGTTCGTTTAGGTGATTTCATTTGATTAATGTATCGAGAAATTTTTACTCTCTCCTGTACATCTAAGTAAGATGTGGGTTCATCAAAAAGATAAACCTCTGCATCACGAGCAATGGTTGCTGCGATTGCTAATCTTTGTAGTTCTCCTCCGCTCAATTTATTGATATTTCGATTCAATACTTCTTTTAATGAGAATGATTCAATCAATTCGTCTTTTATTCCTCTCTCATCCACTTTAGTAAGGAGATCTGAAACATTTCCTTTAATGACACGAGGTAGTTGATCAACGCTTTGAGGTTTTAAAACTATTCGAAATTCTTCATTAACCAATTTCTGGAAGTAAGTTTGAGCTAATGTTCCTCTGTAATGTTCAATAACATCATCCCATTCAGGAGGGTCATCATATTTCCCTAGGTTAGGACGAATCTTGCCTTTTAGAATATTGAGAGTGGTTGATTTTCCAGAACCATTTTGTCCAACTAATCCCATTACTTGTCCAATTCTGGGCATAGGCAGTCTGTATAACTTAAACGAGTTGATACCATAACGATGTGTAGTTTCTTTTTCAAGTTCTTCTGGAAGATTAATAACGGTGATACACTTAAATGGGCACTTTTTAACGCATATAGCTACCCCTGAACATAAGGATTCATGAATTGTGGCTTTATTATCTGGTGGGTCAAAAGATATTGTTTCTCTTCCAGCTCTAACTGAAGGGCATACTTTATAACATAGGTGACCACATTTTTCAGGTTGACACTTCTCTTTGTTAATAACTGCAATTCGCGTCATTATTAGAGAAATTTTCTATAACTTTAAAAATTTACAGATTTAGTAACCAATTTTTAGAAACTAAAAGAGAATATATAAATACAACATTGTGATATTAATACCGTAAGAGAGGAAATAACTAATGCCTATCCCTGATAGTATATTGAGCAAAGAAGCACAATTTGTATATGAACGATCATATGGTTTTCAACCCAAGGATGGAGATTTAACCAGATGGAAAGGTTTCATTACAGTTAGAATAGAAAAAGGTGAGTACGCAATTGATGTTGAGATTCAATTACTTGACTCTTTTCCAGCTAGCGCTCCTCTTATACATATTTTGACTCCTATATCACATCCAAATGTCGATAAAAATGGTTTACTTGATATGAGAATGCTTGCTAGATGGAAATCTTCGTATCATCTTTTCCAGGTAATAGTTGAAATTAGACGTCTATTCTCTAAGGTCCCCCCAAGGATGAAAAGTGTAGAATATGATTGGGTTGATCCACAAACACAATTCAATTCGCTATCTCAACAAAAGGATCAGTTAGCTTTAATTCTTAAGCAAAAAAGAGGCTTATTGATGGAAATGAAGTCTAGAAAGGTAAGCAAAACATCAACTCAAGTAATTGAACAAGAAAAACAAAATCATTTAGATGATGAGATTTTAGGACTTGAGAGTCAGCTTTTTGTAATAGAGCAACAATTTGAAGATTATGATATATTGAGTCTTGAGTTTGCAAAAAAGTATTATAGTTTGAAGAAACGTGTGTTCCTGCTACAATCTCAACAGTAGTAGTTTCTATATTTCAATTATATTGTTTTTACGGGTAGATTCTCTTCCTTTTTAACTTTAATAAGTTTTTTAGTCAAATAGTACCATAAACTTAACCAGAGTCCAACCAAAATGAAACTAAGGATAACTTTTCCTGCTCCGATAATAAAATTCCAGAAAGTTGTAGTGTCATTTTGTATACCCGCTATTAAATTAATAAGAGCACATATAGCTAGGAAACTCACAAAGACAAATATCTCCAATCCTAAAACTCTAGTTAATCGAGGGGCTATTTTGTAGTATTTCATTTTACCGTCACCCTAATCAAAACTGCTGTTATTATTGCTAATATACAGCTAAGTATTGTAAGAATGTTGAAACTCTTAACAACATCCTCTTCACATAAAGGACCTTTTTGTAAGACTATACCAGCCAATGTTATTGGAGCTTTTGGATCTGGATTAGCTTGTAGTTTCCAATCTTTCGTCATTGAAGTAGGTCTAGCTGGCATTTTCCTTCTTTCAACTAATCCTTTCACACTACTCAAAGTCCCAAAAGCATTCATGATGAAAGGTATCATTGCAATAATTACTACTATCTCAAGCTGCCCAAGAACAGCAATTGCACCAATCGCTGCACCTATTGTTAAACTTCCTGTGTCTCCTGCAAAGACTTTAGCTGGATATCTATTGAAGAACCAGAAAGCTAGTAAAGCTCCTAAAGTAATTAACAAAAACACATATGTTAGATTTAATTCGGTAAAATTAAAACCAAAAATCAACCCACTTGCTATGGCAATCGCAATAAGAACTAGCATAGAGGTTGTTGCCATTGATCCATTGAAGACATCTAACATATTTACTGCATTTGCTGGTACAGACACAACAAAAGGAAGTAGAGCTAAATACACTATATTTAATCTCGTTTTCCCAACAAATGGTAACATGGGCTCTGCAATGTATCTTTTTGACACAATAATCGGAATAGATGCAAACAGCAAAAGTATGGGTTTAATAATTGCACTAAGAGGTTTAAAATCGTCTATTAAACCAATTATACCTGCAATAGTGATTGTGATACAAAATATGCCAATTGTCAACTTATCTGAGGGGTCAGATACAATGAATATTGCTATTATTGATCCGATAATCATTGCTAATAGAATTATTATTCCACCCATTTCAGCAACTTTTGGTTGAGATTCTTTATGAATATCTGTTCCCACAATTTTCTTATTCTTCATAAAACGTATATAAAAAGGTAAAACCACTAGGCTCAATAGAAGAGGAACAAAAAATGTAGTGATGTAAATTACTATTGCACTAACCATCACTCAAACTTTGTAAACACTTTAAGAAATTTCCGTTGAGATAGTTATATGTCTTCAAGCTTTTTTAAGGCTTTTAATAATTCAGATTTATCTCCGTTGACCGCTTCTTCAAATAATTCTGCAGGTTTTTCCGATTCAGGAATTGTTTTCTCTGTTTCTTCTGTTTTAGGTACAGTCAATTCTACATCATCAGTAACTTGCACTTGATCAACAACTGTGGGTGGTTTAGGGATTGGAGATGCTGGTGCTTCTTTTGCAACATCACTCACGGGTCTTTCTGCATCTATAACAGACGGAGTTGATGTTTTTACTTCTGGTATTGGTATAGATGGTGCTGGTGCTGGTGCTGGTGCTTCTTTTGCAACATCACTCACGGGTCTTTCTGCATCTATAACAGACAGAGTTGGCGTTTTTACTTCTGGTATTGGTATAGATGGTGCTGGTGCTGGTGCTGGTGCTGGTGCTGGTGGAGGTGCTGATCTTGGAGCTGGTTCCTTAGGGGTGACAATTTCAGTTTTGTCTTCTGTCTTTGCAATATCTTCAATAGCACTTATATCAATGACAGGTTTAGCTGAAGGTATCTCAGTTTTTACACTTTTTGCTGCTTCAACTAGTAAAATTGTCTCGTTTAACTTATCTAATCTTAATTCCATTTGTTCAATTTTCTTTAGTAATTCTTGGTTTACAGTTATTTGACCTGTATCGCTAGAAATTGATGGTTCATCAATTGTATTTCCAAAATTCTCAATTTTTTCCTTTAATGATAATATAATCTTATCATTATCTTTAAAACGGTCTTGTACAGTAGTAACAATGCTCTCTATCATGTTTTTGAGCATGGACACTGAACTTGCAAGAGATTTTAATTCGTCTTTTGTCATTATAAATCTACGAACTAGATATATTGATTCTCTCTTAAAATAGTTTGCTTTGTTCCTAATAACAATAAAAAAATAAGAATTTGTATTTTTAGTTAAATTCTATCAAATTCTTTAATTTCATGAGTTTAAGAAAATCAAGTACGGTTGAACATTGGGATATTTTCCTAGATGACAATGAGTGATAGATAAGCAAATCACTTATTGTTCTTTTTCCATTGATTAAGTTAATAATTTCGTGAATTGTTCCTCCAAATGAAGAAGATCGAATAAAGGATTTAATTCTTTCAATTTGTGACATCTCAAAATTAGGTGGTTTTAACTCCTTTTCTTCATCACTAAGAACTCTATATATGTGGCTAGCATCTATTGGTCCATTCCATTTTCTTATTGGTATTTTCATCAATTCTTGCTCTAACTTTTCACTTATTTTCATAAGAGGGATTTTCTGTTTAATTGTCTCAAATTTTGCTAAAAATGACTCAATATCATCTTCTATAAGTTTTAAGAGATTTTTATCGAATTTTCCAAAAGATACTTTTATAGAATTCAATGCAATTTTTTCATTTGATATGAATGCCTGTCCCAAATGTTGCATGATGTAGTAGGCTAATTTTTGTTCTTGTTCTTCATTATTCGCATATTTTTCAAACTCTGTAGTTATCATTTCTAAAAATTGTCCTTTTCGCGTCAAATGTCCTAATATAAAGGAATTAAGGATTATAGTACTGAATTCTGCAGTATATGCACTTAATACGGTAGATATTGTTGTCACAAGACCTACTCTTTTCAATTCTGTTGCATCAACCTTCTCAATAGTATCTAAATTTGTATGCCAGAATTGGTCACTATGGCCAAACATAACAGCTGGGATTCTAGTTGGTTCATCGTTGAAAAGAACGTGATCTGACCCACCTGAAAACGATTTAAACCGATAATTCCAAGGATGTTGCCACCCTCCTTGTTCAATTGCCTTTTCATTATCTTTAATCATAGTAACAGCATAGTTAATCACGTCATTAAGGTAAAATGGAGTTGTAATACTAGATTGATGAACTGTGAATGGTTCTCCAACAATAGCAGGATGTTCTCCCACCATGTCTAAGTTTATGCAAAATTGTGGTTTCCAAGTTTCTTTCTTAGACTGTTCCTCTATCCAAGGAAGGCTACCACTGAATTCTGGTACCCATAAAAATCTTAGAGATCTTTCTGGTTGTGGTAGTTTACTTTGTTTAATCAATTCAAATATTGTTCTAAAAACTTCTAGTAATAAAGCGCTACCTGACGCGTTGTCGTTAGCAGAAGGCGAGGGATGACAAATGTGAGCAATTAAAATTATTTCTTCTTCAGGAATTTTTGTTCCTTCAATCTTTGTAGATAAGATTTGCATTTTCCCCGGTTCTAATTTAGCATCGATTTTTGCGTGAACTTCTACTTTCTTCCCCTTTTTTAAATGATTTAATAACTCTAATGCTTGTTTCCTCGAAAGTGAAAATCCAAAACTAGTTTTGTCAATATTTTCTGCATTCGGCCAAATTCCTAAATACTGAATTAATTGAGCGCACCCAGCTGCTCTTTGCTCAGTTGGATAACCAAGAATTCCAATTGCCCCATGTTTATACATCCTTTCGATTAACGATCGAGGTGCTCCAGAGGTTAAAACTATTTTTCCTTTGACATCTTTCTCTTCGAAATCCTTTACTTTTCCTTCTCCAATGTCAACAATCTCAGCTATTATGTCAACTGATTTTGAATGAGTTGCAATACTTACGGGGGTTTCTGTGAATCTACAAAGTATTTTCTCTTCAGGTTTAATAAGTTTCAAGAAACCATCGTTAATTTCCCAAGGGATGGGAGTATTCCAATCATAATAACGCTTCTTACCATCTGCTATGTACTCAATAATCTTACAGTTTTGATCCCCTATAGCTTTTAACTCTTTTTGAATCACTTTAATTGCTGATAATGAACCAGAACTAGCTTGTATTCGATGATAAGTAGATAATAGCCCTACAATTTTCTTTGCTCTTTCGCCAGAGAGTTCATTCATTATTGAATTAAGTAAATCTTTAAAATTCATATGTCGAAAAAGGATTACGCTGTTTTATCTTTTTCTCTAAAACCTACCTATTTTTGAAATATGGGGCGGTCAACAGATAATTTTGTATGTGAATCATTTTGTTGTTCAGGCATAGCCATTCTATCTTAATCTTCTTTTTTAGGAACACCATATAATTTCTCTCTGATTTCCTGATCAGTCCATCCAGTTATTCGCTTGAAAATCCAGATAACTTGACCTAAATGGTTACTTTCATGATTTAATAACCCAGCGATATTCTTGTATCTTGGATTATCACCGAAAGGAGATTTTAGAATTTCCTCTTCCTCTTCAATAGTCATTTTTTCAATTCCTTCAGCTATGATGGGAGATATCTTGTGGAATTCTTTTTCAATTTCCTCTAAAGAGAAGGAATCTTCAGTTTTTTCACCATATTTAGTAGCCAAGGTACTTTCTTCGAAATCAATATTAGGAATAAGTGTTTTGAACCAATTTAGAACTGCAAGATTATGTCTAAAAATGAGCTCAGTAGACCAAGTATCTTCTGTGAAAGATTTGTGGAAGACATCCTTAGGTGCTAGTTTGAACAGTTTAAAGTGATCATTTCTCTCTTTTTCAATTAATTTGTAATACTCTGACAAGTTAAACATGAGTGAAAAAGAATTTTAAAATATATAAAATATCCTTTAAATTAGATGTTTATTTTTATCCATTAATTGTGAGATTGGAAATACAAATCTACCGGTAAATAACATTTAAAATTACACCAATAATGCTTGGAATTTTCTTCTTCTTATCTATCAATTTGATAGCAGATATCTTAACAGCTTCAAAAATCATTGCAGCAAAGGCCATAATTTTAGCTCCTGCAATCCCTAAAATTACCTCTATTTTTGACATTTTGAGCAGAAAAATGTACTCCTACCATTTTGAATTATCTTAGTAATTTTATTACTACATTTTGAGCAGAAACTTCCTTCTTTTCCATATACTTGATGCCAATTCTGTGCTTTACCTTCTTGACCATCAGGGGTTCTGAATGCTTGAAATGTACTTCCCATGCTTTTTAGAGCTTTATGGAGAGTTTTTGAAATGCAAATACCAAGAAATTCTCTCTCATTTTCTGAAAGTTCTTTAACAAGTCTCATTGGCTTGATTTCTGCTAAGGCTAACGATTCAGATTTGTATATGTTTCCCATTCCTGCAACAAGTTTTTGGTCTAGTAGTACAGCACCTATTTCTCTTTCAGAATAATTTTTTTTGTTTAGTTTTTCAAGGAATTCTTCGATTGGAAATTTATTAGCCAAACCATCGATTCCCATCTTTTTTATAGGCCTATATTCTGATACTGAATTATAATTATTGAAGACTCTAAATTGGCCGAAATTCCTGGTATCATCAAACACTGCATGTGGTAAATCTTCCATATTTAGAAATACTTTAGCGTGAGATGGCAATTCCTGTTTATCACTTGTTAGTAAAATCCATTTACCAGACATCCCTAGATGATTCAAGATAACCTTTTCTATTTCAAAAACCCAAATAAGAAATTTGCCTTTTCTTTCAATTTTGATTAGTTTTTGTCCCTTAAAGCCATTAATTTCTTGCTGTTTATTTTTGTATTTCTGATATTTTTGTGAATTTTTTGTAAATTTGATGGATAAAATTCTCTTTCCAATTAGTGGAGATAGTGCGAGTCTTGTACATTCAACTTCTGGACCTTCTGGCATCTATTTCATTAGCTCCATGATATTTCGTTGTATAGTAATCCTATTTTCTTCAGTTAAATTAAAAATTCTGGTATCGGAACGGGATTTTATTTGCGCGGTGAAATCATTATCTCTCATCATGATTGTACCTAGCACGTTTTTCTGTTTTAGGCAATACAATACGAATTCTTTGAAAGAATTGGAATACAGCTCCATCTTTCCGATTTCATCTAATACTATTAGGTCATAAATCGTCTTAGATTCAATTTTTGCTTTTAAGTAATCAACAACAAAATCCACATTTTCAACATAAACATTATATGATCCTACTCTGTATTTACTAGATTTTCCTTTTTTTGATGCTAATGGCTTTACAATTCCTGAAAGAGTTTCTATGTTAAATCCAATTCTGTAACCTTTTTCTCTGATTTCTTTTGTTATAAAACCAATAGCTGATTTATTTGACTCAGCCAAAATCCTAGCAATCATTGTTGTTTTACCAACTCTAGGCTGACCTGTTACTAAAACATTAACCATAGAACGAACTACCCCCACTTAAAGGATTGGGACTTTTGCTATGTTTGGTTAAATCCACCATCTTATCATTATCTGTGTTCGTAACATTATTCTCAAAGCTAAATAAAGTATTATTTTGTTGTAATATGATAACTGGAGTTTAATGAATAAAAACTGTTAGCCATCAAAGGATATTCTTATAAATCTGACTTCTCATATATCGCAGTAAGCTGTAATGAATTAACTATCTTATGTAGAGTGTGTTATTTATGTCACGAGATTTTGCTAGTGGTGTTCGTGATAAACGAATAGACTTAAGTGGAAAATCTATTGTTCGTTTAGAATCCCATGGAAGACGATTTGAATTACTTGTAAATCCCGAACCTGCTTGGCTCTTTATTCAAGGAGAAGAAGTTGAAATTGATGATATTTTTGAAACTTATGACGTTTATGAAAATATATCAAGAGGGCAGAAAGCTACATATGATGATATTGTAGTTGTTTTTGGTGAAGGATTCAATGAACGTGAGATAGCTGCTAAAATCCTGAAAGCAGGTAAATTACAGCTGACTCAAAATCAAAGGGATGAAATACAAAAGGAGAAAAGAAGGGAAATTGTTGAATTTATTCATATCCATTGTATTAACCCTCGTGAAAATACACCAATTCCTAAGGATAGAATTGAAAATACAATCCTTGAATTGGGGGTAAACATTCACTACAAAGAAGATGTAAAAAGTCAAGCACTAGAAATAATTAATCTTCTAAAACCAATTATGCCAATCAGACTTGAAGCTGTAAAGTTAGCTATCAAAGTCCCACCCAGTTATGCTGGTTCTTTATACGGATTTTTCCATGGGGCTGGTGATTTGCAACAAGAGGAATGGTTGCAAGATGGTTCTTTAGCTATAATTATTCAAATTCCATCTGGAACACAAGCAGATTTCTTAGAACAGATTACCTCTAGAACAAAAGGAAAGGCACAAGTTAAAGTATTAGAAAGATTGGCGGAATAAACATAATAACGGTGAAAAATATGTCTAAAACATTAATAGAAAACCACGATATAGTTGTACCTGGCGCACTTTTGGCTGAAGGTAGTTACAAATATGGTGATGGGATTATAAAAAAAGGAGACAACTACTTTGCCACAGTTGTTGGACTATTTCTAGATAAGGGTGAGTTGATACAAGTAAAAGCGCTTAAAGCTAAATATGTTCCTAGACCTGGAGATCTAGTAATAGGTAAAGTTGTTGAGATTAGTCTTACATCTTGGATAGTCGATATTGCATGTCCATTTATAGCAATATTAAGTGCTAATAATGCAATAGAAAAAAGATTTGATTCAGTTAAAGATGATGTTAGAAAAATCTTTGATATAGGAGATATCATCTTAACAAAAATTTTTGCTTTCGATAGAACAAGGGATCCGTCGCTTGTAACAAATGAAAGAGGATTAGGGAAACTTAGGGGTGGAAGGATAATTGAAATAGAATCAGCTCATATTCCAAGGGTTATCGGAAAGAAAGGAACCATGATAAACATGATTAAACGTTTAACCCGAACTCAAATAATAACAGGTCAAAACGGAAGAATTTGGGTACAAGGAAAGAAACCAGAGGATGAACTGCGAGCTATTGAAGCAATAAGGAAAATTGAACGTGAAGCTTTCACACAAAATCTAACAAACAGAATACAAAGTTTCTTGTCTGAAAAACAAAGTTAAAAATAATGGTGATATTATGGCAGGCGATGGTACTGAAATTTTAATAGATGAAAAAGGCAAAAGGACAGATGGTCGTAACATAGATCAAATGCGTCCTATAAGCATAAAAGTTGGTATTATAAAAAATGCCGATGGATCAGCTGAAATACGAATGGGAAATAATATAATAATTGCAGCAGTTTATGGTCCAAGAGAATTACATCCAAAACATCGAGCTCTACCAGATAGAGCTTTAATTCAATGTTTTTATCGGATGTCAACTTTTTCTGTCGGTGATAGAAAAAGCCCCGCTCCTTCAAGAAGGGAACGTGAAATATCTTCAATAATTGCTAATGCCCTTAACTCTGTGGCATTTGTAGAGGCTTATCCTCGAACAACTATCGATGTTTACCTCCAAGTATTGCAAGCAGATGGTGGAACACGTTGTGCAGGTTTAACAGCAGCTTCAATTGCGCTTGCAGATGCAGGTATTCCAATGAAAGGATTAATTGCAGGAGTAGCTAGCGGTTTAATAAATGATACTGCTGTTTTGGATTTGAATAACATTGAAGATCAAAAAGGTTCTGGAGATGTCCCAGTCGGATATTCCCCTACATTAGACGAAATATCTTTATTGCAACTTGATGGAGTATTTACTATTGAACAATTTGAAAAAACCTTGAAATTATCTCTAAAAGGTTGTACTGATATTTATCAGATACAAAAAGAAGCTCTAAAAGCAAAATACATTAAAATTAGAGATGAAACTTCCGTTGAAGTGGAGAATATGGCGAGCAAAACAGTAATTGAGGAAGATATCAAGGAACAAGATACAAAAATGGCAGAATCTATCATTAAAGAAGATAAAGAAAAAAAGGTAGAAGAACCTCCTATTAAAGCTCCAAAACCAGTAATTGAGGTGTCTACGAAGGAGAAAGCTCCTGAGGAGTCCAAGAAGGAGAAAGCTCCTGAGGAGTCCAAGAAGGAGAAAGCTCCTGAGGAGTCCAAG
>BPTO01000060.1 GCA_023705985.1 Candidatus Heimdallarchaeota archaeon
AATACTATCACTTTCTTTTAGAGCTTTTGCAACTACTTTTTTCAATTCTTTCTTAGGTTCTTCTTTTACTTCTTTGATTACTTCTTTTTTAATTTCCTCCAGAACTTCCTCTTTAAGGTCTTCAATTTCTTCTTTATCACTTTGTTCCATTAGTTCTTCTTCCTCTTCTTCCTTTTTAGGTTCTTCCTCTTCTTCCTTTTTAGGTTCTTCCTCTTCTTCCTTTTTAGGTTCCTCTTCGAATATTTCTTTCTTAACTTCTTCTTCTTTACCTGCTTTTATCTCTGAAATGATGTCTCTCTTGACTTCTTCTTTAATTGCATTTTTCACTGATTCATCAATTTTTATCTTATCCTCTTCTTCCTCTTCTTCCTCTTCTTCACTTATTTCTTCTTCACTTATTTCTTCTTCACTGGTTTCTTCTTTCTTTGATATCTCTTCTTCCTTAACTTCTTTTTTTGTGATGAGGATTGGGAAAACTATATCTGGGTCAGTCAACATATCGATAAAGAGACCATAGAGACTTGCGTGCTTAGAATGCAAATAGATAATTAAAATACCAATATCTTTTCCAAAACTGATAAATAAGTCCTTAACTTCTTTTATCTTATTAGTTGATAATAAATTAAAATCAACAAAACGTGATATGTCTTTAAATACCTCTGAATTAGCTCTTTTGAATATCTCCATTTCTTCTTTTTGTTTTTTACATAGCTCCTCAAATTCCTCTGAGGCCAAATCTTCATAATATTGGGGATTCAAGTTAATTATTGCATGAAACCGTGCTTTCTTATTACTGAATTGTATAGCTTTTTCTATACAATAGCGCAAGTTTGTGTGACTGTTAACGATGATTCCTATATCAGTCCATAATCTCTCTATATTGATTTTTTCACTTTCTACGAGTAGCAATGGAAGGTTATTTCCTTCTATTAAGAATTCGAAAATATCCCCCATAACAGTGATTTTGGCATCACTTTCATCTTCTGCATCTGCTATCTCTAGTTTCTTTATACCTATAAATGATGAGGGTATAATTATCAAATCATATTCTCCTGAATTCAAAATTGCATCAAGAATCTGATTGAACATTGAGATATCTTCTAAAACTTGCCCCTTAATCTCGAAATCTTCGCTTTTTAGATGTTCATATGCAAAAGCAAAAGAATCATCATAACTTTCTTTCGATGGTAATAAAGAATCAATTTGATGTTGTTCAGAGTAGAAGCACAAAACATCAATTTTTGTACCATCTTTGCGATTTAATTCCTCTGCAAGTAAAACTGCCGCTCTCGATTTCGAAGATCCATCGATTAAAGCTAGCGCTTTTTTAATTGGAGGGTGGACAGTTCTCACAGATGGTATCAGTTCACTGAATTTTATTAATTCTCTGTCAATTGACGCCTTCTGCTTGTCTCTGTCTGGAAGACTCATTAAATAATCCTTTCAATCTTTATCTATAAATGTTACCATTGTAAATGCGAAGATATAACTCCCGAGTCTATGAAATATATCTCCTAAGTATCATAATTTATTAAATCTTCTTCGCTTTTCACTTTAAAAATTGGATGTAAAATGTTTTATCATATGTATTTGGTATGTGTATGATTAAATTTTTTTTTTGTTGTTCAAAAAGAATAATATTAGTTCATCTATTCATGTATTCATCGTAAAGAATATAAAATGAGAAAACTTTTCTTATTTAAACTTAGGTGATTTTTATGCACAGAAAGCTCTTTATTCCTGGACCAACTGAAGTAGAAAAAGATGTGTTGGAAGCTCAATTAAAGCCAATGATAGGTCATAGACATAAGGATTTTACAGCACTTTATGCAAGTGTTTTAGGTCAACTCAAAGAATTTTTCAATACAAGTCAGCATATTGTTGTCATAGCGGCTTCTGGCTCTATAGCAATGGATATTGCTGGTAGAAATCTTGTCAGGGCAGGTAGAAAAACGCTCTGTTGTATTAATGGTTCCTTCTCTGATCGAATGTCAAAGGCAATTAAAGGATGCGGTAATGAAATTGATATCCTAGAAGTTGAATGGGGACAAGCCATTAAACCAGAGATGATTGAAGAAAAATTAAAAGAAAATGAATATGATCTTGTGACAGTCTGCCAAAATGAAACAAGCACTGGTGTTAAGTGTGATTTAAAAGCTATAGGTGAAGTTATTAATAAATATCCAAACACACTTTTATCTGTAGATGCGGTTTCAAGTTTGGGTGGAGATTTAATTTTTCCAGATGAAATGAAAACAGACTTTGTTTTTGCTTCGACTCAAAAAGCATTTGCCATGCCTCCGGGCTTAGCTATCGTTATCTATTCTGATGATGTTATTACAAGGGGAAATGAAGTAAAAAGCCGAGGTTTATATACAGATCTTGTTCAAATTCATAATTATTTCGAGAAAAAGCAACAAACTCCTTCAACCCCAGCTATTTCGCTATTAAATGCTCTAGATTATCAGCTAGGCAAGATGCTTAAAGAAGGTGCTGTGAATAGATATAAACGTCATCTAGAAATGGCTGAATATACTCAAAAGTGGGCTCTTGATAATGGCTTCAAACTCTTTGCTGAAGATGGGTACGCTTCAGTTACTGTTAGTACTATTGAAAATACACTAAACAAGGATATTGGTGAATTGAATAAAACATTAGCAGAACGAGGGATGGAAATAGCTAACGGATATGGACCATTAAAAGGTAAAACATTTAGGATTGGTCATATGGGTGATCATACTCTAGACAGTATCAAAGAGCTACTAGATAATATTACAGAAATATGGAATTTATAAAAGGGGAATGGATATGACAAAAGTTATACTAACTGACAAATTAAATGAGAAAGCTGTTGAAATACTAGAAGAAGCTGGGTTTGAGGTTAAAGTAGCCTGGGATTTACCAAAAGAAGAGATACCACAAATAATCGGTGAATATGATGCTATGATTATCCGATCTGCAACAAAAGTGCGAGGTGAGCTTTTAGAAAAAGCAGTAAATCTGAAAGTTATTGGAAGAGCAGGAGTAGGTTTGGATAATATTGACTTAGAAGTAACAATGAATAGAGGAATCAAAGTTGTTAATACTCCTGCTGCAACAACAAATTCTGTTGCTGAATTAGCTTTAACGATGATTCTAGCATCTACTCGAGATGTGGTTAAAGGAACTAATGCAATAAAAGAGAATCCTAGCGTATACAAAAGTATGAAAAAAGAACTCTTTTCAAGGGAAATTGATGGTAAAACATTAGGTTTAATCGGAACAGGAAGAATTGGGACTAGCTTAGCTGTAAAATGCAAAGCTCTAGGACTGACAGTGATAGGTTATGATGCTTATGTTCCTGAAAATCCTGTTGTTGAAATGAAGTCATCAATCGAGGAAGTAGTTAAGAATGCTGACTATATCAGTCTACATTTACCACTAACCAATGAAACAAAACACATGATTGGAAAAGAAATGTTGTATATGATGAAGAAAGGAGTGGTTTTAATCAATTGCGCAAGAGGTGGGATAGTAGACGAACTTGCTGCTCATGAAGCCTTGGAATCTGGACAACTAGGTTATTATTGCACGGATGTTTTTGAGAAGGAACCTCCAGAACCAGAAAATCCTTTGCTACAACATGATCATGTGATAATAAGCCCACATATAGGTGCTCAAACTGAAGAAGGAAGTTATAGAGCTAGCGTTCAAGCTGCTGAAAGAGTGATTGAAGCTCTAAAATCTTCCTAATTTTTTTAAACTTTCTTCTTCTTTTTCATATTAAAATCTGAAATAAATTGAAATATGTTCGTTAAATAAAATTCTTATACGTATAGAAAAACAACGGATAGATTACCATGGTAGATATTAAACCTTTCAAAGCAATAAGATATTCAGAAAAAGCAGGTAATATGGATAACCTGATTGCTCAGCCTTATGATAAGATAACTCCTGAGATGCAAAAGGAGTATTATGAGAAGTCTGAATACAATTACAGCAAGCTTACACTTCCAATTGAAGAAAACAGGTATGCTATCGCAAAACAGAGACTAGACGAGTGGATAAAAGAAGGAATTTTCGAGAGAGATTCTACTTCAGCTATTTATGTTTATTATCAAGAGTATGAATTATTTGGGCAGAAGTATATTCGAAAAGGTTTTATTGGTGCTTTAAGGCTTCACCCATTTGAGGAAAATATTGTATTACCTCATGAAAGAACTCACAAAGGGCCTAAAATTGACAGGTTGAATATGCTTAAAACAACTGTCCATAACTTGGAAACAGGTTTTATTCTATACTCTGATCCTGAGAAGAAGACTATCTCTATTTTTGATGAAATATCGAAAAGTGAACCACTTATCAAAACAATTGATAGTTTAGGTGTTTTAAACAAACTTTGGAAATTGACTGACAAACAAAAAATACAAGTTATCCAGAGCGTTTTTGAAAATCAACAACTAGTAATAGCTGATGGCCACCACAGATATGAAACTGCTTGTACGTATAGAGATATGAGAAGAGATGAAATGGAACAATGGGATGAAAATGATTCATATAATTTTAGAATGACCTATCTCGTTCCAATTGAAGATGAAGGTTTAGTGATTCTAGCTACACATAGATGTCTTGCAAAAGAAAAAGTAACTGAAGAAAAGATGATAGAATTAAAAGAATTCTTTGAAATAGACGAGATAAGCAAGAGTGAGATTCCAGATTTTCTAAAGAAAAACATAGACAAACATGTCTTTGTGCTTTACCAAGATAGAAGAGTCTTATCGTTTGTAATGAAAAATATAGCAGATGTAAATAGATACGTAACTGATGCAAGTGACGAGTACAAAAAACTTGATGTTGTAATATTAAGGGATATGATATTTCATGGTATAATGGGATTAGGCGATTTACACATCGACGATGATATCTTCTACGAAAGATGGTGGGATGAAGCGATAGAGAATGCTGATCAAGGCAAATACCAATCAGTGTTCATGTTAAATCCAACAAAATCTGAAGAAGTATTAAGTGTGTCCAAGAATCACGAAAGGATGCCTCAAAAAAGTACTGACTTCTATCCTAAGATGGTTAGTGGTTTAACAATGTTCAGTGTACAAAAAGGAGAAAAATTAGATTAATTATTTTCTCAACTTTTTTTAATATATTTGCATTACTCGCTATTAGGATAAGGATTATTTTTTTTAACATAAAAATAACAGACTAACTATTATTATCAAAATGTTTGTAGAAATGAAGTAAAAAGAAAAGAGAAGAATTTAGAGTCTTCTTTTGAAAAAGTCAATAAAAAGCTTGAATGTTCTAATTCTCATAGCAATGTCAGAAAATGCTCCGTGACCTTCATCAGTAAATTCTACGTATTCAAAAGTATTTTCTCCTTCAGTTGATTCTTTCCAACCCATCTCAACTAGTTTATCTCTGAATTGCCTACTTTCCTCTATTGGGCAACGAGGATCGTTAACACCATGAATCATTTGTATTGGAGCAGTTATTTTTTCGATATGTGTCATAGCTGAACGATCATCCCATAAATCCTTGTTTTGTTCATATGGCCCCATATGTAAGGTTAAAAAGTACTTGAAATGTGGTTTAGATTTGTCAAACATTGTTTTTAGATGAGATATGCCAATCCAAGCTGAGCCTGTTTTCCATCCAGCATCAGCGTACTTCGTTAATTGTATAAAAGTCATGTATCCACCATAAGAACCACCGAAAACACCAATTCTTTCGGGGTCAACATAATCTAGAGTTTCTAAGTATTTTTTAGCCCAAATAACATCTTTCGCATCGCCTCCACCCCAATCATTTAGGTTCATTTCCATGAATTCTTTTCCATAACCTGTTGAACCGCGGATGTTTGGATTGAGGATGACGAATCCTTCATGTGAAAATATTTGAGAAAACATATCAAACATTCTGAAATATTGACCTGTAGGTCCTCCATGAACGTTAACTAAAGCTGGATATTTCTTTCCTGGTTCTAGTTTTGGTTTGCACAATGTTGCTGGAATTATTTGCTCATCAAACGTTGGATATTTTACATATTCCACATCATAGAAATCTTCTGCAGTTAAATCTGTTTGAGGAGGAATAATAATTTCTTCTTCTTCTTTTTGTAGATTATAACGTGCAAAGACCATAGGTGTTTTTGTGTCTGTTCTTATATAAATCAGATACTTATCATCAAGACAAAATGTTGTATTGTAAACCAATCCTTTAAAATCAAGTCTTGTATATCCCCCTGTCGCAAGGAAGTGAATAACAGGTATTATCTCTGCATCCTTATTCCGAAGAACTACAAGTTTTTCTCCATCCTTAGAGAATTCGACAGCATCTTCTTCAAATTGTCCTTCTCCTAACCATTTGATTTTATTTGTTAAGATGTTTAAAATTCCAGCTTGCTTTACACCAGAATGGTCACTAGAAATTGCTAGTAGTGTTCCTTCTTCATTGATATCAGCTAGAGTATCATTTGATTCCTCAGATATCCTGAAAATCATTTTAATCTCACTACCGTCTTCTTTTATACCCCAAACATCAGAATTTTTGATGTTGTGTGTATCATTGAAATCATAGTAAATCCACCCATTCTTACCCCACACTGCATTTCCCCAGGTTGGCTTATCATTTGCTGTTAATTGTTGAACTTCTTTTGTCTCTAAATTCAGTATGAATAAATTCAATTGACCTTGACGAGTTGAGGAGAAAAGAAGATTCTTTCCATCAGGGCTAATGGTTATAGGATATTCTTGAGCTTCAGGTGTATCTGTTATTTGAGTACTCTCTTTTGTTTCTGTGTTAAACAGATATATATCGTGGTTTTCATTTCCATCCTTATCCCTAGTGTAAGCAATGTGAATATTATCTTTTAACCAGACAAAACCCGCTCTAATTGCTTTGGGTAAATGGCCATCTGTTATTTGTTTATATTCCAGTGTTTCAGGATTTAAAACATAAAACTCGTTTCGCTTCGTTTTGTTCCAATAAAAACCGATTTTATCTTTATCCTTATTTGCTTTAATAAGCATAACTGTTGGAATCGATGCTAATTTTTCAATAGTAATTTCTTTTTTACTCATATATATCAATTAACTGAAAAACTCATAATTTATAAGAAGTTTATTGTACATTTTTTTGGTGTTTGTATAGAGTCGTATAAATTATCTTTTGAAGGATTGTAGATATGCACCAACTTCGTGGTGATCCTCGGGTCTACATCCAACAACCATCCAAAAGCGAAACCGTAAGCATTCTCTCAAGGGAGTGTGGGCGGCGTAGGAGGGTACGTGGCGTTCCCATGATGTGCCTCTAGCACTTCTAAAGCATTATACAAAATTCATGTCATAATTCTTACTAAAAAACAGAATGGGATCTATAAAAATAAAAATAGAATAATCGAAAGCATAAAACGTTTTAATGATAGATTTATAAAAAAAGATTTTTCTATCTTCCTTTTTCTGCTTCGATGAATCCTACCAATTCTCCGATTGTCCCAAATTCTTTGAACAAGTTCTTAGGTATATCTATACCAAACTCGTTTTCAATTTTTCTCGCAAGAAGTTTCAAATCGTCCTTACTCATATCCAAATCATCTTTAAAATATGTGTTGAAGGTAAGATCTGCTTTACTCACATCAACCGTTTCTTTGATAACTTTTTGTAATCTGCTGAAGATTATTCTGATCATTTTTTTCACCTATTTCATCATTTTATCTACAAATACTTTCAAGGAATCATCTATTGATTCCGATTTTCTAACAGAAATAATCATTTTTTCTATTCCCATTTCTTCGATTTTCTCGATTTTATCTTTTACATCTTCTGGGAAACCTATGAATTGATTGTTTAAAATGTCTTCTTTAGAAGGTTTTTTGTCTTTTGGTGCCCTTTTGATGATTTTTTCTATCAAGAGATCCAGCTCTTCTTGACGATTAACAAGAGTGATTGTGTTGAAATAGGATATTTCGAATTCAGTTTTGTCTCTGTTATATTTTGAGAGAAGTTTATTGATGTTAGCTATAATCTTGGGAAGTTTATCAGGTACAACATAAGGTAGATTAATTCCGTCAGCTTCTTTACAAGCTATTTCAGTCATTCTTTTTCCAGTAGTTCCTAAAACGATTTGAGGATAGGGCTTTTGAGTGGGTTTTGGATAGTTCTTACTATTTTCCAGTTTCCATATTTTACCATCAAAAGTAGTCACATCTTCAGTAAATAGTTTTTTGTAAATCGAAAGTGATTCTTCGAGCTCATCAACTCGTCTCCTTGCGGAGGGAAAAGGATATCCATAGGCTTTGTACTCCTCTTCATACCACCCAGCGCCGAGCCACAAGAGAGCTCTACCATTTGATATATGATCCAATGTTGAGACCATTTTAGATAAATACGCAGGATTTCTAAATGAGTTACATAAAACTATATGACCAAGTTTGATCTTTTCAGTCTCAATAGCTAATGATGCCATCAACATCAAAGCTTCTAGATAAGGTTCTTTCTTATCTTTCTCTTCATCAAAACCGATTAAATGATCATTTACATGAGCTGATTCAAAACCTAGTTTTTCAGCTCTTAACGTCAAATCGCGTATTTCAGGATAAGTATGAACTGTTCTGACGTAATAACCATACTTCATGAGTTGTTTTTCTAAGATTGTTTAATAAACCTAATCCTTTAACAGAAAAAGATTAAAGACATTCTTAAATACGCTAAAAATCTATTTACATTATCTGTTGTTTCAAAAAACTACGTAACTCAGTAGCAAATATCTCATGTTCTTCAGGAGTAATATTTTGCAGAATGCCCCACTTATCAACTTTTTCAGCTAAGAAATTAGCAATCAATTCCCTTTTTTCAAAAATAAAGTTGTATTCCCTTTTCAGAAATATTAACAACATACATCTTTCTATCCCCTTTTTTCTTGGATCTAAAGCTAAATCATTACGTATTTGGAAAAGATAAGCAAGCATTTCATATTCTGTTTTATCTAACACAGGAAGCGGTCCAAATAATCCTATTTGATCTTCCACTCCTTGTATCAACCCTCCAAAGATGTAAACTGTTATCTTAACTAGAAATTCCTCAAGTTTATTAGATTCAACAAATGAAAGTTTGTCTGTTGTAACAATTTCTCCCCCTAAATCTCCAAATTGAACAATAGCGAATTGTACGTTTTCTAGCACTTGTTCTGGTGTCTGAACAGAAAGAACTTTTCCTTTGTCGAGTACTGAACATACTTCTATTATTTGAATATAGAGATTAACTTCTCCGCTTTCTTCAACTAGGGGGATGTGATGGATTTCTAGGAACATTTCTTCACCTTGTTTGTTAATTGTTCGTCGAAAAACTTTATGATCTATTTTATCTTTAATTATTAATGACATCATACAATCCTGACAAGGATTTTGACCTTCACCCGGGATATAGGTCCATCTCTTAAAACACTGTGTTCCCATATATGTTCCTAAAAGTTCTTTTACTTTTTTATTCTCATATAAAATAGTACGATTTGTATCTTGTACTGATATACCGTAAGGTAATTCATCAAGTATCCAACTGAAGTTACTCAAAGATGTTTGATTTTGTGATAATAAATTATTTTCTTTTTTCTCCATCCATATCAAGATCCTGTGTTATAAATAATCGTCTTTTAAATACTTGAACTGCAATATATTAAAGATTTTTGAAAGAACAGATAGTATAAATACTAAAAAAATAATTACATAGCAGTCCAAAATGACTTATGAAGAAGAAATCCTCAAAGCGCGTGAAGAAAAAGACACTTATTTTAAAAACTCTCCACATGCACCTTTAAATGAAACAGATAAAGTGCGTTTTAAAGGACTAAATTACTTCTCAGTAAACGAAGATTTCCGTTTTGTTGTAGAATTAAAAGAATATCAAGAGCAACGAAGAGTTCAAATCATTACCTCGAAAGGACCTTTGCAAGACTACATACGTTTTGGATATGTTGAATTCATGCTTCCACTAGTTCTCAAAAGTCTAACTGTCTTCAAACAACTTGATTCTGATTACTTCTTTATCCCATTTAAAGATAAGACTACTGGGAAAGAAACATATGAAGCTGGTAGATATATCGAAATTCAACATGTCAAAGAAAATAAGTATGTTCTAGATTTCAATACAGCGTACAACCCTTACTGTGCATATAGCGATCGCTGGGTTTACCCGCTAACACCTTACGAAAATGTTCTTGATAGAGAAATTTCTGTAGGGGAGAAGAAGTACAAATTGGATTAATGGGTTAATATTCAAAAACAAAAGTTTAAATACTGAGACGTTATAGGTAATATTGAGTAATAATTCATTAATGTGATTGAAATGTTTGGTAGACGTAGATTTATGAGATATGGTTCCGGATATGGTCCTGGATATGGTCCTGGATATGGTTCTGGATATGGAAGAGGTAGAGGTTATGCTGCTTATGGTGGAAGAGGCTATGGGAGAAGATTCGTAAGTCCAAATTGTGATTGGTTCCCAGATCGCCCAAGAGGTTGGTGGGTAAATCCGGAATATCAATCTCAGATATCTGAAGAAGGAATATATTCACCACCTGTTGATGCTAGATGGGATCCAACGGGAAAACCGTTAAATGAAAAGACTATCGAGTATGAAATTTCTTGGATTGAGAAACAGGTAGAATCGCTTCAAAAAGATATTGAATATCTTAAATCAATAAAAACTGAAGATAAACAATGAAATCTTTTTAAATTCTTCTCTTTTTTATTTCTCTATAAAGGTGTAATAGCTTGGAAAACAACCGAGATAACCAAGACAGTGACAATGATAATCGTCCCTTTTTTAACAGGTCTCGCGGTCCTGATAGAGGTTATAATGGTCGCCCTTATGACGGTAGAGGGATGGGTAGAGGGATGGGTAGAAGAAGAGGTAGAGGACGCCCACCCGTTGCACGCTCAATGGATTTTGACAGAAATCTCTTTGCTGTTAAAGGAATCATAGAATTATCAAGTTTTGAACTTCAAATTCTTAAAATGTCTGATATTGAAAATTTAACCCAAGATGAGATAGCTCAAAAGCTAAAAATTACTCAAAAGATTGATATATCACAAACATCAGTCTGGAGATATTTAAAAACGATTAGAGAAAAATTAGCTAAAGCTATTCTCTCGTATGAATTTATTGAAATTCATATCGAAGACTAGTTGAAAAGGGATTTAGGAGAGAATTCCATTTACTATAATTTCTATCGCTTGATCCTCTGTTAATCCTTTTGCCATCAATGTTTGCAATTGTTTTTGATCTATTTGTCCAATAGCTGCTTCATGTGTCAACTTCGAAGAAGGATGGTGAGAAATAATTTCTGGGATTGCAGAAGCTTTAGCTTGGTCCATAATAATTTCTGTGCAATCAACATGAGCTCTTGTATTGGGAGCTAAACCCTCTGTTATGCCAATAAACTTGCTTTGAGCTTTATCCTTTAATACAATCCTCCCCAAAATTAATCCTCTTGCGTTTTCTCCCTCTAAAGATATTTTCTCCCTTGTTTCGATAATATCATCTTCTTTACCATAGATTTTAGTAATTAATTCTGTAACAGCTGATTCCTTCAGTTTAACATGATAGTCAATGTATAGTTCTCCAACCTTACCCTTTTTGAGGTAGAAATTGTTGAAAAACTTAGCATTTTTTTCCACGATTGCTTCAAATCTTGGAACAACTTTGATTTTTCCAGTGTCTGAGTGGAAGTGTTCCTCTTCATAGATGAGTTCGCCTCCTTCCTCGATAATCAGTTTACCATCCATTATGTGCTCAATATTTACTGCATTTGGAAAAATGCAATGGCTCATAATTTTGACTTTAGCATTTTTTCCTATGTGAAGAACAGATTCAATGACTTGTCTTCCTTCTTTCGGAAGCATACCAAAGCAGAGATGAACAGGCCTTTCCACTTTATGATTATCTACAACTCTGATATGAGCTTTAATACCATCTTTAATTTTCTCTGAAGAGATTATAACACCTTTCGTACTATTAACATGAATGATTTCATCTTTGTTAAGAACCATACTTGCACCAAGATTTTCCCTAATTGCTTCAGAATCTCCACCTTCTTTCCCAAAAACATCCATTAGCATCTCAAATTCTTTTCTTCTATCCAGTGACATTCAGAAATTCCTCCAATGGATTCTTTCTTCTCTCCTCGTCATCACAGAAAGCACATTCATATTTGTAGTATTTACTTATTTCATTAGGATTACCAGTACGTAGAACAATACCATTACAGATTAAAGTAGCTACGTTGGCTATTTTTAGAAATTCTTCTTGATGAGTAATTAAGAGCACACTCCCCTTGCTAGCAATAGATTTGACTGTTTCAAGAACTTGTTCAATTGCAATATAGTCAACACCAGAGTCTATTTCGTCTAAAATCGCTATCTTTGGTTTCAACAAGAAAACAGATGCCAGTTCTATTCTTTTTCTTTCTCCACCTGAAAGTGACTTATCAACTTTTCTTGAAAGATACAAAGAGGGCAATAAACCAACTGCATTTAGAGCATTTCTTATTTGTATCATATCTTTCGTTTTCCCAGAAAGTTCCAAATACTGTTTAACTGATATACCTTCAAAACGTGTAGGTTCTTGCCAAGCTAAAGTTAATCCTCGTTTTGCCCTATCAGTTATAGAAACATTGGTAACGTCTTCACCTGCAAGGAAAATAGATCCTTTTGTTGGAGAAATTAATCCCATAAGAACGCTAGCGATAGAAGATTTTCCGCAACCATTAACACCTATAAGAGCATGGATTTCACCTTTTGATACCTTGAAATTCACATCTTTAAAGATAGTTTTGCCTTCAATAGTGAGAGATAGGTCTTTTACTTCTAATAAAGTCATTGCACAAATCCAGTAAAAGATGTATATTAAAATTTAGAGATTATACTACCTATTTTTTTGACCTTTTCTATCATCAAATTAAACTAAATAACTTAATAAACGAGTGTTAAAGGAAATATCATCATGGTAATAGATAAGAAAACAGTAAACAAATTTCGAAGAGTATTGAAGGTTTTTGATGATGATGTGTACCCAATTCCTGAAAATTTCCAAACAGATCAACAAAAAAAGGTTCCAAATCCCCCTTTGCAGAAACCTTACCCCAAAGATGGAAAAATAGTAGATTTAATTCCTATAGATAAACTAACCGTTGGAAAGGAAACAACATTACATCAAACGCTTCTCAACAGACGAAGTAGTAGAACTTTTACAGACGAGTCCTTGACATTTGAGGAATTATCTTTGCTCTTATGGATGACACAAGGTGTTCATGAAGTTACAAAACATCATGGTTCAGGAACTAGAAGAGTTGTAGCCTCAGGTGGCGCAAGACATCCGTATGAAACGTATCTAATTGTTAATCGAGTCGAAAATCTAGAATCTGGTTTGTATCGCTATTTAGCTATCGAACACAAATTACTCTACTTGAAGGGTAAAGACGACATTGAATCAGATAAGCTAGCAAAGATAGCTAATCAAGGTTTCATTCCTAAGGGCGCAGTAATTTTTGTTTGGGCTGTAATACCTTACAGGATGGAATGGCGTTACAGTATAACTTCTAGTAAAGTTATAGCTATTGAAGCAGGGCACATATGTCAGAATCTATATCTAGCAGCTGAATCTATTGGTGTTGGCACCTGTGCTATAGCAGCTTATAATCAACAAATATGCGATGAATTATTCGAATTGGACGGAGAGGACGAGTTTACAGTTTATATTGCTCCTGTTGGAAGAATAAAGAAGAAATAAAAGATTCTACTGGATATCTATTAGAGGTGCGCCTTCTTCATCAAAAAACCTATTTTTTCTTTTTGAAGCAGTCAAAAACTTCCAGAAAATTTGTAAAGATGATGAATAGCTCAGGCTTTTTCCAGTACCTTTTATTTTTCTCATTTTCTTAACTAAGTACTTGACTGGTTCTTCAGGCTTTTCTGCTAGAATGTTAAAAATTTTAGCTGATTCCTTATTAACATGCTGGGCTAAGAATTCGGTTACTACCATTCTAGGATTAAGATAGTGGATTCCAACATTATATTCTTTTGTTTCTTTTACAAGAGATTTAGTTAATTGAGGTACAGGAGCTTTAGAAGCACCATAAACAGCTAGTTTAGGACTTGGTCTTCCACCTGCTCCCCAACCTGCCATGTTAAAAATGTGACCACTCCCTTGAGTTTTCATTAAATTTAAAGCTATCTTAGTTCCTCGCAGTGTTCCAAGTAAATTTGTTGTTAAAACTGTTATTAAAGTATTATCTGATACTTCTGTTAATTCCTTGTATTCACCACCATTTGTTCCAGCGTTGTTTATCCAGAAATCTATTATCTTCAAGTTTTCTTTAGCAAAAGATGCAAGTTCTTCTATATCTTCAACTATGGTGACATCACATTTTGTACCGTAAATTTCGTTTTTTGGAAATTCTTCTTTTAATTCCTCTACTCTTTGTTCAACAAGTTCCTGATTACGTGAAGAAATGACAACATTATCACCATATCTTAGAAACTCTTTAGCTAAAGCTAAACCTATTCCTTTTGTACTACCTGTTATTACTATGTTCATTTTCATCTACCTTTTTTTTGTGATTTAGTGCAATTTTCACCACAAAAGTTCCAATATTCAACTCTACGTCTATATTTACAACAGCTAATCCTAAACCCAACTTCCTTATTTTTAAAATGTTCGTTAATTATATTAATTCCTTCTAACATTGGTCAACGAAAGGAAAAACATATGCTTTAAAACTCCTAAGTTCTAGCAGAAATAATCAATTATGTAATAAGGATTGGAAAAAGTTTATTAGTAACTTCTAGGTATAATTATTGTTATAATAATAAAGGTAAAAGAAATGAAAGAGAGAATAGTTCTTTCTAACAAAGTGATAATAGTACTATTTACAGCTTTATTGCTTTTTTCTCTTAACTTAGAGACAGATATTGCTACATCACCTAGTAGCAGTTATCAAGTAATGAAAATAAATGATCAAGTAATCGAAAAACCTTTTTCTTTTGATTTAACACCGCGTGAACCCATTGAGATAGATTCTGACAGCGATTTTATTTCTTATGGTTTTCCTGGTTCAGGAACAGCTGAAGATCCTTATGTTATTGAAAACTATGATATCACAACAACAACTGATTACAATGGTATTTATATTAAGGATACAACAAAGTATTTTACTATTCGTAACTGCTATGTTGTCGCAAGCAATTATGGAATTATTATCAGTAATGTAGCTGATGGAACAGTAAATGTCATTAATAACACGTGCAACTTCAATGGCGGTGGCATCTTTCTTTCCTCTTCTGTTAGTTCTACTGTTTCCAACAACACTTGCCGCAACAATAATGGCAATGGCATCAATCTTGGCTCTTCTAGTAGTTCTACTGTTGCCAACAACACTTGCAGCAGCAATGACTATAATGGCATTCGTCTTTCCTCTTCTGGCAGTTCTACTGTTGCCAACAACACTTGCAGCAACAATGGCAATGATGGCATCGTGCTTAGTTATTCTAGTAGTTCGACTGTTGTCAACAACACTTGCAGCAACCATAACAAAAACGGCATCTATCTTTTCTCTTCTGATTTTTGTGTCTTTACTTACAATCTTCTACAAGAAAATGAAGGATATGGAGTATACCTAATATACGATGCTGATTATTGTACTATTCACCATAATACCTTTGTAGACAATAATCTAGGAGGAAATTCACAAGCAAGAGATGATTGTGCTGATAATACATGGTATGACTCTGCAACACAAGAGGGCAACTATTGGTCAGATTGGTCAGGGATAGAATCTTATTCTATTGAAGGTTCTGCAGGAGCTAGTGATCCCTATCCTTTATCACATGAAGATACAGATGGTGATGGTTTAGCTGATATCTTAGAAATATATCTATATCATACCAATCCAACCTTGAATGATACTGATGGCGATTTCATGCCCGATGGCTGGGAAGTGGATAACAGCTTAAATCCTCTTGTGGATGATTCTTCTGAAGATGCCGATAGTGACGGTTTAACTAACATTCTAGAATATCAACATAATACAGATCCACAGTCTAGCGATACTGATGGTGACGGTTTGAGCGATGGAGAGGAGGTTAATAATTATAATACTAATCCTATTGAGGTTGATTCTGACGTTGATGGGATGCCTGATGGCTGGGAAGTGCAAAATGGCTTAAATGCTACTTTTAATGATGCTGATTTAGATTATGACGTTGATGGGATGCCTAATCTATGGGAATATGAAAATGGTTTCCTTGCTGGTAATTCTTCTGATGCAGTATTAGACGCTGACAGCGATGGACTTACTAATGTCGAAGAATATACTTATGGTACTGATCCTCATGATAATGACTCAGATGACGATGGAATATTGGATGGTGCAGAAGTTGTAGCTGGAACAAATCCTAATGACAACGACTCAGACGGTGATTTGATGCCCGATGGTTGGGAAGTAGATAACAGTCTCGATCCTTTAGTCAATGATGCTTCTTTGGATCCTGATAATGATGGTTTAACCAATCTAGAAGAGTATCTGAATAGTATCGATCCTCACGATAATGATACAGACAATGATTTGATGCCCGATGGTTGGGAAGTGGATAACAACTTAAATCCTCTTGTGGATGATTCTTCGGCAGATGCCGATAGTGACGGTTTAACTAACATTCTAGAGTATCAACATAATACAGATCCACAGTCTAGCGATACTGACAGTGATGGTTTGAGCGATGGTGAAGAGGTTCATACTTATGGTACTGACCCTAACAATGTAGATTCCGACGGAGATGAATATTCTGATCTTGAAGAAATAAATGCAGGAAAAGATCCCTTAGATTCCAATAGTCATCCTTTAAGTAGAACTGAAAGAGCTATTTTTTTCATAGTTCTACCTGTTCTAACAAGTGTTGCTATACTAGCATTTGTAACATGGAAGTATTTTATTCCTTATACTCGAAAGACCATCATTCCTAGATTTACTGCTTTAAGGTCAGAGAAAAAGAAGAGAAGAGAGGAAGCATTGGTAATTTCAGTAAAAACAGAGACGAATTTTGATATTCATATAAACATAATGCAGAAGAGAGTAAAAG
>BPTO01000061.1 GCA_023705985.1 Candidatus Heimdallarchaeota archaeon
TAAGGCCACGTGACTGGAGTTCAGACGTGTGCTCTTCCGATCTAAGGGTTTTTTTGCTTCTCACGGGAAATTTTATTAATAACGCATTTGAGTTTTGAATCAAATTAACAAAGATTCTCTTTGTAGAAATGAGGTGAAGGTTTATTCCTAAAATAACCGATAGTAAACAAATAAAGGACTTACTATCAAGAGAGAAGAAGATTAGAAGATTTGGCTTAGTAACCTATATGCTTCCCATCGAAGGTGCAACAGGTAGAACTGTTCAAGTTGAAGGAAAAGAGCTTATCATGCTAGGTTCGTATAGTTATCTAGATCTGATCACTCATCCTGAAATAATAAAAGTAGCACATGATGCACTTGACAAATATGGGGCAGGAGCCGGTGGTGTAAGATTATTAACTGGAACAACTGATCTCCATAAAGAATTAGAAAGAAGGATTGCTGATTTTAAAAGAACAGAAGATGCAATTCTTTATAGTAGCGGATATGTCACTAATATGACTCTTATGTCCACATTATTCGGAAAAGATGATTTAGTTGTCATTGATAAATACGACCACCAAAGCATATATGATGGTTGTATTTTATCTAAAGCAGATTGGAAAAGATTTAATCACAATAATTTAACAGATTTAGAGAGAATACTTAAAGAGAACAGAGAAAAATATAAACGAATTTTAGTTGTTGTAGATGGAGTCTACAGTATGGACGGCGATATTGCACCTATGCCTGAAATTATTGAAATCGCAAAAAAATATGATGCTTTTACAATGGTAGATGAAGCTCATGGTATTGGAACTATTGGACCAAATGGTAGAGGAATTGACGATTACTATGATCTTAGTCCAGGAGAAGTTGATATCTACATGGGTACATTAAGTAAAGCGATACCATCTATTGGAGGATATATTGCTGGAGATAAAGATATGATTACTTTTTTGAGATACGCTTCTAATGCGTTTATATTTAGTGCAGCGCTTCCTCCGGTTTCTACAGCAGTAGCTATTAAAGCTTTAGATATCATTCTGAACGACAAAGAAAGGATAAAAGCATTACAAAAGAACATCCACTTTTTCATTAGTGGTTTAAAGGAACTAGGCTTTAATACCTTATCAAGTAAAGATACACCTATAATTCCGGTAATAATTGGTAATGACGTTAAGACTTTCAAATTTGCAAAGAAAATGAAGAAAGAAGGGATCATGATACCTCCAATTGTATTTCCAGCAGTACCAAGAGATGGAGGAAGACTAAGATGTTGTGTCATGGCCACACATACAGAAGAAGATTTGAAATATATTTTAGATAAGATGGAAAAGATTGGAAAAGACCTAGGTGTGATATAGAGTCATCTCGTTTTCTTAATTTAATATCATGAAAAGTCAAGTCCCTTATAGTTAGTTTTTTCAATGAATATTAATATATTAAACATGGACGAAGCGAAAGGGCAACTTCGGTTTAATACTGAGGAACTACCTGACTCCTTTGAATCGATGTGAGTGTAAACTCACCACGTGAGAATGTGGCTCTTGGAACAGAAACGACACGGCCTATGTTCGATGACAATGAAGTGATGAAGATAATGGTAACATTATTCGAGATAACTTACTGAGAAGGGCATAGGAAACGTTGAAACGGCCAATCATCGATGGGAGCAAGCTTGAATAGGGTTCAACTGAACCGGGTAAAGCGCATAGGTGAATGTTGCCAGGAAGGTCCTTGACGGCTTCCTAACAGAATCAGGGGTACTCTTCGCATCGTCCATTATTAAAATACACGTTAAAACCTTTTTACTTTAGTTTACTGAATTGTCTGTCTGTACTAGTTAAACTTATTAGGAAAAACATGTTAGCTACTATGGGTAGTTAAATATATCAAATACTTAACTACTTAGAAAAGAAAAAAAGTGCCGAAATATGCTCAAATTTCCATTTAATAAATGGATATCCTTAGTGGTTATTAGTATAGTTATTACTATGCTTACAACTGGGAGCCAATTATATATAGCGGCACATCAGAATCCACAAACATCAGGAAATACACTCTCTTCTATATATGAATTTGAAAATGCAACGTTTACTTTCGAACTTGTGAAACTGAATGTAACCCGAGGAGAAGATGATCTCATTATTACTTTTGGATTTAAATTCACAAATGAAACATTAATTCCTGATGCCACAATCAATTATAATATAACAGATCCTTTAGGGGTAATAATCTATCAACAATCTATACTTGTTAACACAAATGAAACCTTTAATGAAACTGTTGAGTGGGATACTTTTAATAGTGAACCAGAGGGAGTTTATAACGTCACAGCAGTAGCCAATAGTACTGCTACAGGGTTCTATCAAGCATTAGAGGTGTTTTATCTAAACATTCTACCTGTGGGAAGAATCCGTATGAGTTTTCCGAATAATCCTTTTTATCTTGAGTCTAATGAATCAACCCTTGTCCCTTTTACACTAACAAATATAGGAGGAACAAATGTAACAGATATAGCTCTTATTGGACAAGATGTGTTTGAATCAACAATTGAGGCTCTTGATCTATTCTTTCCTTCATTTTCCAATTTAACGATAGCAAGTGATGAAGTGTATGAAAATAACATAATTCTTATCGCTGATGGCTATTTGTACAAAAGACTAAGTTTGAATCTGCAATATTATACAATAGATGAACCTGAAGAAAAAAAACTTACATCCAGCCCTCCTCTTGAAATTATTTACCTACCAAATCTTGTTATTCACAATTATCAAATTCCTGAAAATGCTACACTAGATGAGGAATATCGAATTACATTTAATCTCACAAATGGGGAGGAAGAGGTTTTATATATCGATGCATATGCGGAATGTGATTTAATTGAGTTTGAAGATTATGATACGACAGGGGCCATACCCGTAAGTAGCGGTTATAACCAATTCTCCATTATTGGGATACCCCATACAGAGGGAACTGATGCAATATGGTTCTGGATTGAGATTGAATGGAGATACGGGGAAACAGTAATTCATTCAACTCCGATATTATATACTGTGATTAGCTTTGTCAATGTTGTGAATTTGACAGTAGTAACAACAATTGAAACAACAATTGTAACAACAAATGATACAATCGGTTTCTTTGACCCAGTTGTAACTTATGCAACCATTCTTACTTCTCTCTTGCTAGGTATAGGTTACTTTTCTCGAGACGTGATTAGAGGTATCGCAACCAAAACTAAATTTAGAAAACAAGAACATTCTTTTGCAGAGATCACTTACCCCTATGATACAGTTATTTTAGATGGTAGCAATATTGCTTGGGAAGAGAAAAACGCTGATAATAAACCTAAATTGAACAACATTGAAACTATGATAAATAAATTGAGTAGAGCTAATTTCAAGAAAATTATTACTGTTGCTGATGCAGCACTTAGATATCAGATAGATGATCAGAAAAAACTTGACAGATTAGTAAAAGAAGGAGCAATCAAAATGCTTCCAGCCCGTGTAGATGGTGACAAATTTATTCTAAGATTAGCAGAAGAAGAAAATGGCATGATTATAAGTAATGACATGTTTAAAGAATTCCGAGAGCAAGCTCCATGGATAGATGAACGAAGAATACCATACACAATATTGACTGGTGAAGTATGGTTGCACCCTACAAGTGTTTCACCTACACCAAAGGAAGAAAATGGAGAGACATTAGCTTTTGATAGGTAGCTCTTAGATAATTATACTTCAAAATAGGTAGAATCTGTCACAACCTAGTCATTATAAAGGTAAAGTTCTTATTAGGGTAGACGACAATGAAAAGGGAACAGTGGCACAAAGATTTTCATGTAAATGCGATACCCCAATTAGAGGATGTTCCAAGAGATTATTTCTATAATCTAGATTATAATTATCTTACTTTGCAAGAAGTACAATTGTTGTTAACCTTAACTGATTCCCAAACAGCTTATTCTTTCTCAGGATTACGCAAATCCACGTCTCTTCATCAATACCAACTTACAAAAGCGATAAAGAGATTAGTAGATAGAGATCTAATAATTAAAAACAAAATAAGAACTTATGAGCTTACGGAAGAAGGAAGTAATTTTACAAGAAAATTATTACATGATTTACTTCAGAAAAAAGTTATCAATATATCTGATATTTATTTCCATTCACAACGTAAAAAATTGAAACTTATACCCTCTTTAGACCAAAATACAATTATTAGTAATTTCGAGAAACGATGGTTTTTAAAATACAGATTCGTTTATAGAAAAGTGGAAAATTATGATATTGTATTATGCTGGGAAGATAATGAAAAGAATCAAGTGCATATGTCTGTGGATTCAAAAGGAAATATAAGCGTGGAATTCAGATCCTTAAAACCAAACAATTCAGAATTAAATATTGTTTTGAGTTGGATAAATAAGGAACTCACTGAACTTTATGGAGTAAATACGGTAACGAATACAGAACAAAATAATGAAGATTATAATAGCGTTTTATATAATTGATGTAGTTATCTAAAACACTGTTAAATTCCTAAAACAAAAAAATAATGAGGTATTTGAAATATGAATAATATGAATTTCAATAATATACAAAATGGCCCTGTGATGGAACCTAAACATGGTACCACAACTGTAGCATTAAGATTCAAAGATGGAGTTATAGTCGCCGCAGATAAAAGAGCTTCAATGGGAACATTCGTAGCTTCTAAGAAGACAGAAAAAATTCATGATTTAAACAAGCACACAATCGCAACTATAGCAGGTTTAGTATCCGATGCTCAATACTTGGTAAATCTTACAAGAGCTAATGTAAACTTGTACGAACTTAGTAGAGGATATCCACCTTCAACAAAAATGGTAGGAAATCTACTGGCTTCAGTAATGTATGAACAATATCGGGCATATTTCCCATATTATGTATCTATGTTAGCATGTGGCTTAGATAAAGAAGGACCACATGTGTTTACACTTGATATGGCTGGAGGAATTACTGATGAAGATTTTGCTTCAACAGGATCAGGATCTATGATTGCATACGGTGTTTTAGACTCTACATGGAAAGAAGGTTTGACAAAAGATGCTGCATTAAAAATAGTAATAACTGCATTGAAAACGGCTATAAGTAGAGACACTGCAACTGGTGATGGAATGGATGTGGCTGTTGTGGATAAGAAAGGTATTAAAAGACTGACAACTGACCAAGTGAATGCAGTTTTGGAGGAATAAAGATGTTAGGACCACAATCTATGGGATATGATAGGACCTCAATTATGTATTCACCAGAAGGTCGAATAATACAAACAGAATACGCAAGAGAGTCTGTGCGAAGAGGAAGCATTGCTATAGGCATAAAAAGTAAGAATGGTGTTGTTTTAGCAGGACTTCTACGTGTAGTTGATTTAAACGAACCTGATAAGAAAATACACAAAATTTCTGAAAACATACACGCAATCTTTGCAGGAGTTGCTGCTGATGGTAGAATTCTAATCAGTCGATCTCGTCTTGAAGCCGAAATATTTCGCTTAACCTATGGTACGCAAATTGATATTGTAGGTTTAGCAATAAAAACAGGTGATTATGTTCAACTCTTTACCCAACAAGGCGGTTTACGACCATTCGGTGTAGGTATGCTCTTTGGAGGATTAGATGATACTGGACCATGTTTACAATTTGTAGACCCTGGTGGCAGTGTTGCTAGCTGTAAAGCAAAAGCAATGGGTGAAGGTGACTCAGAAGCTATTGCATTCTTAAAAGAAAAATACAAAGATGAACTCACAGTTGAAGAAATGGTTGAGATTGCAAAAGAAGCTATCAAAAAAGCAGCTCGAGATGTTGAAGTAAACGAAGAAAATATTGCAATAGAAATTATACCTTCCAAAGGATAGATTTCTCTCCTTTTTTTTCTTTGAAGTTTGGGGATGATATGAGAATCTCTTTCTCTAGAGGAATTAAGATTGCAACTGATAACTGGAAACTTGGGTGTGACATAACAAACTCTCAATATTTTCCTTTAGTATTCTATAGCCACGCTCATTCAGATCATATTCCCCGTAAAATTCCTAAAACTAATGTTATTTGTTCATCAATTACACGTACGTTGATTGAAAATTTTGTTTCTAATTATGATGACGGAGAATTCTACGAATCATATTCAATTGGTGACACAATATTTTCACAGGTGCCAAGTGGTCATATAATAGGATCTACAGCATTAATCATGGATTCTCCTGAAAATAAGGTAATATACACAGGAGATGTATCTATTAGAAACAAAGGGTTTTTGGAACCTTTTAAACCTGAAAAATGTGATAAACTTATAATTGAAAGCACGTTTGGAAAACCTAAATATACTTTTCCCAAATATGATGAAGTAATTAAGGAAACTCAAGAACAGATTCAGAAATATGTAGAAGAAGGCATTCCTGTCGTTTTAATGGGGTATGCATTAGGTAAATCACAGATGCTTTATCATTCTTTTTCTCATTTATCTGATACTATAATCCTCCATGATTCTAATGCGAAGATTAATTCTCTTTTAGCTAAAAATGGAATTGATGGATCTATTACAGCGCCAACCTATCAAGATGCGAAAGATGGAGGACTATTAGAAAAAACAAGTAATTGGATATTATTTTCTCCACTTCGTTCAGGAAGAAATGAATTTAGCACGTTTTTAAAGAAGAAGTTCGGTGTAAAGCTTTTTGCTTTCAGTGGGTGGGCTATTTCTCCTAACTATAAGTATCAAATGGATGTTGACCACGCTATTCCAATATCCGATCATGCAGACTTCGCTGAATTAATTGAGATATGTGAGAAATGTAATCCACGAGAGATTTACACCGTTTATGGACCAAAAATACAACTTGCTGCTGAATTACGAAAAAGGGGATTCAAGGCAATACCTTTAAGTAAACAGACTTTACTTGAATCATTTTTCTAAGAACATGGAAGAATGAAATCTTCAACACTAGACGCTTTATTAATGATATCAGAGAGACGGATAATTTGAATTGGTATTTCTCTTCGTGATAAGAAATCTTTAGCGTTACTGCTTATTGAGTTACAGATTAATACAAGTTTTTCCAATTCGAGAGCAACAATCATATCTTCAAGCTGCAATAACTTGTTTGTTGGAATAGTTCTCTTCCAATTTATAATTATAATTCCTAGCTTTTGCTCCTTTAGATAGAAATCTAGAATAAATTTTCTGCGACCAATTTTAAATGCAGCTCCTTCAAGTACAGATAGATTTCTTGAAGCTAACGCGTTTCTTAGAATATAATTCAGTACAGAATCTCTTTCATTCATTAAATAAATTTCCGAAAGCACATTAAAAACAAGGACTATTATCGGTATGTTACTGTGAGAATATCAAAAACACTAAAGTTCTGACATAAATCATGAGATAAAGAAAAAAAGGTATTACATAAAAATACATTTTCAAGGGTAAATGTATTTCATATCTTTTCTATTTGACAACCGTATGATGAGTTTATCTAAGAAGCTTATATGGCTTTTTATCATGAATTTAGGAATATCTGCAACCACATAAATATAGTCGACTTTCTTCAAGTCAGTAGTCACTTCTTTGTCTCTAACTTGATAATAAATAGTGCCATCAGATACTTTTGTTAATATACAAGCTATACCAATTTCAAGTTCTTCCTTTGTGTAAATAATTACGGATTTACCTTCTAAGCTTTCTAACATTGTCTTTTGTACTTCGATTTTTTCTTTAAACAAACGCAACATAATAGCTGGAAGTTCAATAATTAAATCTTTACCTTTTAGTTTCAAAATCTTGGGTTTTTTATCAGTAGATACATCAAATTCAAAGTCACTTGATTTTATAGATTGGTTGAATTCTATTTTTATCAGCTTGGCTAATTTGTCAGCTCCATCACTAAAGAAGAAAACATTTCCATTTTGTAGGTTTTCTAGATAATCTAAAGATCTTCCTGTGTAAGTTTTTGTGAATGTAGATTTATCCTCAAGGTTTTGGAATGTAAAAATAGGTTTATTGGATTTGGGATACTTTTCCCATTTCTGCAATTCTCCAACTTGTCCATTTTTTAGGATATAGATACTGCTTGGTTGTGCATCATGAATATCATAATCAGAAACTAATATTCGATGTTCTTCTGTTTTTCCTTTTATTTTAAGCAAAAATGGTCTACAAATGGAATCGCTCACATGGATTCCAGTTACTTCACCCTCAACCATCTTGTCAAACACGTAATCGTAAGCTACAATATGACGGTTCATATATCTTTCAATTAGATCTTTTGTTCTTGTTATTTCAAGATAGGAATTAATACCATCATCACCATAGTAGGAGTTGAATTTTTCAGTAATTAATTCAGAGAAATCATCTCTTTTCTTTCTTAGATTATTAACAGCTTTCTTCCTTATGAAATTCGGCAAAAGTAGCCAATATGGTAAAAGAGCTCCTTTAACCGGAGAGAGACTATCATCTACTACAGAAATGATTCTATAAGCTGTTCTTGGATGTGACATGAAAAGATTTGCAAACATAGACCAGCGACTGGGTCGATAGATATTGCGATAGAGACCAATAGCTGCTTCACCAAGGAATCGTTGTGTTTCTTCCTCAGAGAATTCCTTCCCTGTTAAAAGTTGAACATTAAGTCCAAAATCACCAGCTACACCTTGATAGAAACCCTCAAGCTTATAGAGAGTTTGAGCAAGCTGTTTTCCGTATCCAGCCTTTTTAGTCTGTAAATCAGCATCTCCTTCCATAATTCTAACAAATATAAACAAGAAAGCCATTATACCGTAATTAATCAGGAAATAAATAACAAAAGGAACTTTCTGTTCATAAGCAGCATAATCTAAAGTTGTTGCGGGGAGTAAAAATGCTTTTTTAATTACCATTTCAGCCGAAGCTAAAGCCTGTAACCACACAACATGTAAGCGTTTATTATGCGAAAGTTCGTGTGCAACTATTCCTCTAACATCATCATCACTGAACTCATTAAGATTCTTACAAACGAAAGCAATGCGCTGATCATAAAACGGTCCATATGCCATTGCGTTTAATATGGGAGCTTCAACATAACCAACTTTAATCTTCCATCTGATATTCAAACGAGTTCTTACTTCCTCAACTAGTTTAAGGATTCTTTTATCGTCAATTGGTTTTATACCTAACAATTTAGTTAACATGGGCCCTGAAACGAAATACATCCCAAAAGAAAGAAGAATGATTATCTCATATGGTGCAATTGAGAGAAATATCACTCTTTTTGCAATATCTTTGCTAATAGGTAAATAAAACCACATCAAATTTTGAGCATCAATAACACCTGTTTTTTCAAGAAGATTAGTAACAACATAAAGAACAACATAGACGAGAATAAAGAGAACAAGATATAGTATCTGCGGAGACATCATACGACTAACTAGTATGAACTTTTTGCCAAAGAATACCAGAGCTAGTATAATAAAAACGAATATCATTATATTATACGCCCATCCTGAATAGATTTTATTGTCAAATACCTTATCTAAAATCGTTCCAACTAAAAATACAAGATAAGTAACCATTGAAATAATCATTAACTCACGCCAAACTGGTGATTCCCTCAACTGATATGTTTGGTAAACTGCTAACACAAACAAACTTAGAGCTATTGCCATTAGCCAATCGCTCCAGAAAATTAGTACTAGGCCGAAAGTTATACCGATTAAAGCCAACATAAGATTTTCTGATGTAGTCCCATGTTGTATTTTTGTCTTCAATTCAGTTACAAGGAACAATATACCAACTAAAGCAATGAGAATTCCTATTCCCACATTAGGGTCAGCTTTTATTATATCCCATAGTTGGTTAATATAATCTAAAAAGGACATGTTATCACCCGCTTGATATACGACATTTTAAAACTTTTGTCTGGACATATTTTGATGCATAACCTACAAAAAACATTTTACCAACATTCTATTAAATTGGATTGCCAAAAAAATAATATATACACAGAGATTAGATAGTTTAGAACTGTAATGTCTGACATTGAAATCAAGATGAATGTTCTCATAGAAGAGGGCAATGCAAATTATGATGTAAAACGATTTAAAGACGCAGCTAGAACTTTCGAACACCTTATATCACTAGCTATAAAGAATGACGACCCAGAAGAAGCAATTTATTTCTGTTATAGGGCTGCTGACTGTTGGAAAAAAGCTAATAATTCATTGAACAGAATCCATATTTTCAAGGAAACAGGAAAATTAGCTTATACTATCTGTGCAAAAATATCAGAAGAATTCGCTCTAAAAGCTAGTACTGAAGAAGAGAAAGGAAAAGTACTTCTAATTGCTGGTGAAAGCCTTTTCTTTTTTAATCAAAAGATAGCAAAGCAGAAATTAGAAGAAAGTCAGAAGATATTTGAGAACCTAGTTAACAAAACTAAGAATGATGATCAGAAAATAAAATACTCATTAATGGCATTAGATGCCATTTCCTTGTGCGGTACAAAAACAGGAATTAAACAAATGAGAATCAAAATAGCTAATCTATACGAAAAGATAGCAGCAGTTGAAACAAAGAAAGGATCCCCCGAAAATTTGCAAAAAGCTCTAAGAACGTACGAAGATGCTTTAGAAATTTACGAAAATATAAAATCAAAAGAAAAAATAAAAACAGTTTCTGAAAAAATACAGAAACTTAAGAAAGATGTAGAATCATACGATCCTTTTGCAACATGAAAAGAATAACCAAACTTCATTTCATAAGTTAGTCTATATTAAACAAAAACATTACAGCTAAAAATAAAATGCGAAGATAAGATTCAAGGAAAAACAGGTCCCGTAGCTCAGTTGGATAGAGCGTTGGCCTCCTAAGCCAATGGTCGCGTGTTCGAATCACGCCGGGACCGCCAATAAATACACCTTTAAAGATAAAAGCATTATAGAAAGGTAAAAAGAGAAAGGAAGGACGAAAATGAATATTGGAAAAATTCCTGTCTATATTATTAATCTACACACTTGCAATCCAAAAGCATGTACTGCTTCCAAAATTCTTCGATTTAGAAAAGCTAAAGAACTATCTGTCAAGCAAATAAAAGCACATAGTATTGTTCTCACTCCTTTTTCAGAAAAAGCACTATCTCCTTCAGACCGTGAATCAGCTTTACAATTTGGGTTGATTGCAATCGATTGTAGTTGGAATAAAATAGAAGAAGGGAAAGAGGCACTTTCACATGGAAATGGTCGCGCTTTGCCTTTTCTAATAGCAGCGAACACGATAAATTATGGGAAGCCGACTAAATTAAGCACAATAGAAGCTTTAGGAGCTGCACTCTACATATTGGGTGAAAAGGAACAAGCGGTTGATTTACTGTCTCTATTCAATTGGGGAGAAGAGTTTCTAAAAATAAATAACGAATATTTAGAATTTTATCGAACAGCCACAGACAGCGAAGATATAATCGTTAAGCAATCTATCATAATGGATTCACTTTTCACAGAAAAGTAGAACTTAGAATTTCACCTCATTCATCAAAAATAACTTTTTTGCTATACAACAAATATATTAAAGCTTGACGTTACTTTTTCTTAATGAAAATCGGTATTTGCTGTTTTCCGACAGTTGGAGGGTCAGGGATAGCTGCTACTCAACTTGCAATTGAGCTTGCAAAAAAAGACCACGAAGTCTACTTAATTTCGTATGATACACCTTTCTTGCTCAGAAGTTCACGACATCCAAATATTACACTTGAACTTGTAGATATTCTATCTTATCCTCTTTTCAAAGATATTGGAGATCCTTATACAATTCTAGCCGCGTCAAAGATGGTAGAGCTGGTTACAAGGGAGAAGTTAGACATTTTACACATTCATTATGCTATTCCAACAGGAGTTTCTGCATATCTTACTAAATTAATTACAAATGTTCCTGTCGTAATAACTGCTCACGGTTCGGACATACACATTCTAGGAGTAGACCCCTCATATAATTCTATTATTTCTCATGCCTTTCAAAATGTGGATGGAATTTCTACAGTATCTAAATTTATGAAAAAGGAAATATATGACAAATTTGCTAAAAACCAGGATGTAAGAGTTATTTATAACCCCATAGATATAGAGAAATATCAAAAAATTGAAACCCAGATTTGTGATTTTAGACTGC
The DNA here is from genome assembly GCA_023705985.1 of Candidatus Heimdallarchaeota archaeon. Lineage (GTDB taxonomy): Archaea > Asgardarchaeota > Heimdallarchaeia > Heimdallarchaeales > Heimdallarchaeaceae > 18H4-34. The sequence continues at coordinate 12,150 of BPTO01000061.1, forward strand.
AACATGATACAAATTTTGTCCATGTTTCAAACTTTCGACCGGTTAAAGACACACCATTCATTGTTGAAGCTTTTGCAGAGGTTCTGAAAGAGAAGTCAGATTTGGGACTAATTCTAGTAGGAGAAGGACCAGAAAGAAAGAAATGTGAAGAACTTGCTTGTAAACTTGGGATTAGAGATAATGTCATCTTCCAAGGTGTTCGCTCATATATCGCTCCCATTTACAACTGCGCTACAGCTTTGCTATCTGCAAGTAAGAATGAGAGTTTTGGATTAACACTTGCTGAAGCAATGGCTTGCGAAACACCTGCAATTGCCCCTCGAGTGGGAGGAGTCCCAGAAGTAATTGATCATGAAGTTAATGGTTATTTATACGAGTTAGGGGATAAAAATAGCTTAGTGGATTACATGATTAGGTTGTTAAATGATGAAGAGTTAAAAAATAGACTTGGTAAAGCAGGAAGAGAGAAAGTTGTAAACAACTTTAGTGGAAGCGAAATCGCAGAAGAGTACATAAAATGGTACAAAAAAGTACTCAATGATTGATCTATCTCTTTTTCATAGGTTAGAATTAATATATCCTATTCCACCTACTTGGGATATTTTAGAGTAGAATCTTCTATAAGAAGCTAAATAATCTTGTAGTCCTGTAACACTTGCCATTACAAACCATGGCCAACTTACCTCTTGCCATTGATGATTTACATCATACATACCGAATTGCCAAGATTTGTATTTTTCAATTAAGTTGTTTTGAGTGAGATTTATTTTCTTTAGTTCATCCATTTTTGCTAAAACTTTGTTTGTAATTGATAACCAAGCATCTTTTCCGAGTTCAAAATCGCTTTTTCTACGAGCTTTAGCAACTGCACCTAAGGATTTGAAGAAATCACTTTCAAAGAGAGAATATTGAAGTAATTGTGGATCTTTAGTAATTTTTTCAATCCATGGAGTATTGTAAAGAACTCGAGTATATTTCATGTAGATTGGAAGTTGTATTCCTATTTTTCTTACTGCGGGAATAACTTGAGCATTATAGTTTATTTCTCCTGGTCCTGAAACTCTAATATTAACGGGTAAAATAGATTGGAGTTGAGCTTGATTGGTATCAAGACGTGGAGATAGATGCAAAGAAAGAGAAGACAAATCAAGATTGTTTTTATCAACACTGAAATTATAGTCAGATTTATCTATAGGACATTTTCCTTGAAATTTTAATTCATTGTTTTCTTCAACAATGCGTAATTTAACTCTGTAACCATCATTAGGACACTCATAAAAAAATGGTGAGTAGTTAGAATCTTTTCTAGTTGTTGTTGGATGAAAACCCATTGATTCAATTTTAGTGCTTGCTCTATTGAACTCTTCAATATATTCTTTTCTCGATTTGAGGAAGGGATAATATCCTTCAATCAATAACTCACGTATCCCAGGGTTAGAAGAAGGAAAGAATATTACACCCCAGTCATTCAGGATATTAGCTTGAACACCCCAAATTAGAGTAAACCACTCACCTAGAGTGAGAGAAGAGCGGTATGTTTCTCGAATAAACGAGATTATGTGAGATACTCTTTCACTAAATAATTTTTGATTGGATCTATCACTTATTGAAGATTTAAATTCGTTAAAAATATTTGTTATAACATTTATGCTATCTTTTAACCATTGGTAATCATTAGACTTAATTGTGTGAAGAGCACACCCTTCTATTGAACTACTGTTTATTATTGATTTACTAGCAGAGGTTTGAAAATTAGGTAAATGTATAGTTGTTATTTCAGGTTGAATCCCATCATGAGTGTTTACAAGGAACATTGGAACAAGTTGTTTTTCCATCTCTTTGCTTATATCAGAGAGGTTAACAATCGTTGCAATTTTATTAGCAATAATACCGACTCCTCCGAAAATAGTTGCTTGTTGTCCAGTTAAAACAACCCCATTATCCATCTGAGATATATTGGACGCAACTTTAGGAGTAAGTAGGCCTAGTTTTTCGTGATGCTTAGTAAGAATTTGTTTTAGTTTACTCATCTTATTTGAATCGAAAGACAATTTTTCTCTTGATAGAGCAGTTTCCACTGCATCTAGGTGAGTTTTTGGTAGCGAACCATAAAAGTAACTAACATCAGAAAAGTTTTTTTCTTCACTCACATAGGCTTCATATAAATCCCCGATGGTTCTCATACAATATCTACTTTGGAAGAACAATATAAATTAATTGATTTAGTAAGAAGATTATTAGTTTATTACGTTGATGGCCAAATATGAATTTTAATAGGTTCTTCAGACAACCTTAAGAAGCGAACAAAACTCGAAAGAGTTAAAAAGGCAAAAGCTAGCGCTTTTATGTAATTGAGGAGATTAAAAATTGCAGAGCCAGAGACTGAAGAATCTAACAATTTTATCTATAATTGTTTTTGGACTAGTTCTTAGCAACAGTTTGAGTCTATCAACAAGTCAATTGAATACTGAAACTCATTTAGACAATATAATCCAGAATGGTGATATAATCACATTTAATGATACTGTACCTATAATAGATGGTAATTTAGAATCTTATGTTGGAGAATGGAAAAATGCTGTAGAATACTCAGCAACCTTTGGAGATAGTAATTCAGTTGCAATTAAAGTCAAAGCTAATTCAACTCACTTATTTATGGTTATAAATTACATATCATACACTTATGTGACAGTAAACACAACGATTCCTATCGATGCAGATTATAATAACCAAACTCATAGCTGGTATGCAATAATTTTTGATAGAAATTTTGATCACAAATATGGATCCGATCTAACTCCTGATGATATAGTTTTAATAAATTATAGAGTTAATGGCTCTCAAGATGCGTTCTTGAATGGTCAAGCAAATGATTCTCTTGTTATCGACACAGACAATAACGGTTATGAAGACACTTATGCAAATGTAAGTATTGATACAAATATTATAGACGAGCATAACATAACTATTGAATTCACTAAAAAACTCAATTCTTTAGACAACAAGGGACATGACATATCATTAAAACAAAGTGACACTCTGCCTTTTGCTCTAATGGTTTTTGAAAATGAAACAGCATTGTTTAATGAAACAATTATTAATAGTGCTGTAACAGATTGGCAGATTCTTGTATTAGAATCGCTTTACAGTACATTTTCATATATAGAAGACATCGCAAAATTGAATGTTACTACCTATATATCAGATTCATCCTTTACAGCAGAAGAAAACTTGACCAGTATCCATTACTTATTAGATACCTTGGGAATGAACACAACTCTTCATAATTCCAACACTTACTATACTATCACATCTAGTAACCTTGAACATGTTAATTTGTTCATTTTGGTGGGTTCTCAAGTAGATCTTAGTGACGATGAAATAGAAGCATTACGGAGCTATGTGGCTTCAGGTGGTAATTTATTGGTTCTAGGTGATCAAAGAGAGAGTCAAAGTACAATAAACCTCTTATTAAGAAACTTTGGTATGGAATTATACAATTACACACTCTTTAATGAAATAACAAACAATTCATCCCTTATTTTAGAAACAGACAATTTTGCAGATATTCCTTATCTCGTACAACCAATGGAGTTCACAAACCAAACTGTCAACACAATAGATTATTTTGGAACAGCTATTAACTTCACAGATGGTGATGGTGAAAGTATTTACCTGTTTCAAGAAGGTGACCTATATCCCGTTGCTTCATTTATTGGTGATTACTATATAGATGCTGATGAAAACGGAGAGTTTAATTCAACTTTAGATGTTGGTCTTAACGAAACAACCGTTGTACAAGCAGCCCTAGAGTTGCAAAGAGGAGGGAAGGTTCTTGCTTGTGCTTCAGCTGATATATTCAATGCAAGTTACATAGTTAGCAGAAATGTAAAAGCTTTGCTACTACGTGAAGTATCTTGGATGTTAGATTTTCAATTTCGAATACATTATGATGATTTCAGCATATTAGATACTTCAACAGTAAAAGGTGATGATATTAATGTCAGTATATCTGTTTACGGTGATGAAAGCGCTATCTTAAGCGATGTTCAAGTTTGGGTGGTTGCAACAGAATTAAAAATTGAAACTGATAAAGGAAATCTTACAGCATTGGAAGATGGTACCTCATTTTATGGAGCTATTGTTCCTGAAAATGTTAAAGGAGCTTACACAGATATAACAATTCGAATGCATCAACGTGGATATGGTTACACAGAAACTGAATTTATAGAAGTCTATATTGACCTTGCAACAGATAGTTCTTTACCTCTTAATGTATTAACTTTTATAATTTTCTTAATAGCTATTGGAGTAGCTGTTTTTGGAACAATAGTTCTAAGAAAAACAAAAGAACAAGAAAGTAGCTAATCTTTCCATTTTATTTTTCTTTTAACTTAAATCCCTTTTTTCAATCTATTAATCATAAATTTGTGAAATTGAAAATCTTCCATTTTTTTGCATGTAGCTTCAATATCATAATCTAAACGAATGTGTTCAAAATCAAATTTTTTTGTTTTTTCATTAATATCAAAAAGTAATAATGATGCTCTAGGATCGTTATCTCTAGGTTGTCCAACCGATCCTGGGTTGAACAAGTGCTTATCACCACTTACTATATGAAGGGGTTTATGAGTATGTCCTAGAAAAAGAAAATCTACCTCTGTATATTCATTAGTTATTTCAAAAAAGGTTGAATAAGTCCACTCTGGAAGATCAGGACTCACATAGTCTCTCAATGGTTCTCGTGGTGATCCATGCACAAACATAGCATTGCCTTCAGATATGAAAAGCGGAAATATAGAGAAAAAAGGGTGGGAACCAAGTATTTGAATCTCTCTTTTTGTCAATTGTTCTTTGGTCCAAAGCAGTGATTTTTTGGGAAGAGGGTTAAAATATTGAAAATTATTTGTTGCTAGAGCATAATCAT
>BPTO01000062.1 GCA_023705985.1 Candidatus Heimdallarchaeota archaeon
GATTATTTAACCTATGAATATATTCCTAAACCTGCATTATTAGGTCTACTGGGAGCAATTGTAGGATTTTCAGGATATAGGAGAACAAAGAAGACACCAGAATACTATGAAAAATTCAAAAATTTAAAAATAGGCATTCAACCACTAAAGATTAGTCCTTCAGCAAATCCCCCTTATTCATCTGAAGATTTCTTCCCTTCACAGGAAACGATATTAAAATCCTTTGTAAAGTACAGTAATTATCATGGTTATGGAAGCTATGAAGAAGGAGGAAATTTAATTATAAATGAACAAATTTTAATTAAACCAGCATATAGAATATTTATCTCAAAAGGTGTGTGTGAGCTAAATGTTTTTCAAAGATTAAAGGAAAACTTAGAAAAAAACATATCAATTTATACTCCATATATGGGAAAAAATGATTTTCCTCTTTCTTATATTTATGAAGGAGAGTATACTGCTGTGGCTGCAAAATCTACTAATGTTAAAATTGCATCAATTTTCTTTTCTGATGTATTCTTCGATAGTGGTGGATCTCTTTACTTAGAAGTTGAAGAAGAAATAAAATATAATATTCATCATAATTACCCATATAAAATGAAAAACCAACAGTATATTTATATGTCAGTTATTTACTCAAATGGTCTATTTAACATCAACAAAGAATTTTTAGAAAAAAATGACTATATATTTTGTGAAACAAATGTTGGAAACATATTTTTATTTTAAGGAAGAATTTGTTGAGTATTCAGTTATTTTTTCTCCATTATTTATGAATATGTTTTCACCAAGATTTTGTGCTCACTCTGTTGAGAATGGAAAACGAAAAGAAACAATGAAGGAACATTCAAATCAAACATTATCAGTGTTCAATAATCTCAAAGAAACACTAAACCTAGATAATATTTTCATTAATTTGGTTAATAGTATCTATGATGATTTAAGATTTGATGGTGGTTTATTAAAGAAATCATTTTTTCAAAATTTTATTACAAAGCAAGTTTATAGAGTAATATATTTCCATGATTTAGGTAAAATAAATCCACGATTTCAACAACAAAAATTAAACAACACTATTAGTTTCGAGGATAAGGAGGTTGAAATACTATTTAATAAGATTTTTCAAGATACAAAACATAGTAAATATAGTAATTACTTTCTTAACTATTTGCTAGTGTGTGAACTCGAAAAATCTGAAATATATCAGAAATATAATGAAGCATCTAACAATACTCAAAGGAGAGTATTACGTAAGATTCTCTCGCGCTTAGCTTATTTAGGAATGATTATTAATAGTGCTGTTGATAGACATCATAGCAGTTTACTCGATGTTAAACAACATTTGGATCAAAAAATACAAGAATATCAGAAAATATCAAAAGAAATCAATGAACTTTCAAAAAGGATTTTTAATTTTGAAGCTAAATACACAATAAGTCATTTCTACCCTAAAGGAGAGGTTAGAGATTTTTGGGATGATTTAAATGAAAAATTTTCATTATATTACTTTTATAAGCTAGTTTATTCGTGTTTACTTATCTCTGATTCTTATGCTACTTATTCTTTCTACAATAACATTAACATTAATAATATTAAATTTAAAACAATCACACCTCGATTACTGAAGAAGATTAATAACAATTTTTATCATAATAAAGATTATAACACACAATATCTTTCTAAAACAAAAATTGAAGAAATAAAAAAGTTACAGATTGAAGATATAACCTCTCTTAATACTTTAAGATCAAAAATACTTCTTGAAGCATCAACTAAATTAATTCATTCAATAAACAAGGGGAAGAATAGGATTTTTTTCCTTAATGTCCCAACTGGAGGAGGAAAAACAAATATCTCAATGAAATTATTTTTAGATATTCTAGAAATCAATAAAACAAAAGAAATAAATCGAATTTTCTATGTTTTTCCTTATATTAATATTATAGAACAAAATCATGATGTTATTGTTGAAACCTTAACTTCTTCTGAAAAGGAAGAAGATGTATTAGTATCAAAAATTTATTCATACAATGAATGGGACTTTTCAAGAATTGAAGAGGAAGAAGGTGAATATTTGATAAATCAACAATTCCTAAATAATCCTATTAATATAATAAGCAACGTCAATTTTTTTAACACTTTTATAAAAAATTCTAAAAAGATCAATAGTAAATTTACAATGTTTGCAAATAGTGTCGTTGTTATTGATGAAGTTCAAACATTACCAAATACTAGTTGGGAATACTTTGCAAAACTCTTACAAAAATCTGCTGAAAATCTTAACATTTATTTTATACTTATGAGTGCTACTCTTCCAGATTTAACAAAATTTGTTACTGATCAATCAATATTTAATAATCTTATTGAAAAACCTGAAAGATATCAACAACATCCTTGTTTTATCAGAACAAAAACTATTCTTGAATTAGATAAAAAAGTATCAATTGAGTATTTTATTGAAAGAATTAAAGAAGAAAGAAAAAAAATAACAGAAACTAAAATTAAAGTTCTTTGTGTTGTTAATAGTATAAAAAACTCATTCTACTTATACTCTCAATTAAAAGATATTCTAAAAGATGATTATGAAGTGTATATTTTAAACTCAACAATACTTCCTCAAAGAAGGAGATGGATTATTGATCTATTTAATAAAGATAGTAATAAGTTACAACAAAATATACTTTTAGTATCAACGCAAAGTATTGAAGCAGGGGTGGATATCGACTGTCATTTTGGGTTTAGAGAATATTGTCCTTTAGATTCCATTGAACAAATCGCAGGAAGAATTAATAGAGAATCAACAAGACCAATAGAGAATTCAAAATTATATGTTTTTGACCTACAAACAGCAAAAAAAATTTATTATGATGATAGGAGAATGAAAATTCAAGAACTACATCAAGAAAAAATAGAAATGATTTTACAAGAAAGAAAGTTCAATCTATTCTATGACTTGGTAATAAATTTCTTAAAAACTGAAGAAGATAAGTTTAGGACAATTTATATTGATTTCATAAAGCCTACTTATTGTTTAAATTTCGAAAGACTAGCAAAATATAATTATATTCAAGATGATAGTCTTACCCTTTTTCTGCCGATAAAAATGGACATCAAAAAATATCCACTAACTGAAGGAGAAAAACTTTTTCTTAAAAAGAAAGGAATAGAATTTTCTGAAAAACTAAATGCAGAAGAAGTATGGAAGCTATTAGAACAAATAAAGAAAAATCAAGATAAAAATAAAATATTTATAGAAATTAAGAAGTTACAGTCGATTCTAAATAAATTTTCAATTTCAATACATAATAGAAATGTTGGTAGTTCAAAATACAGAAAAAGTTTACGAGAGGTTATAAGTGATTATATCAACGTAAATGAATTCATTGAGCTTGCAGGTTATATAAAAGTCAATCAGAGATATTTTGAGAAAATGAAGTATCAGATTGAAACAGGATTAGATCCAGAAAATCTTTCACTAAATTATGATAATCAAAATACTTTCTTTATCTAAATATAGGAGATTGAATGTTGTTTAAGCAAATATTATTAAAAAATCTGATTAGTTTTAGAACTTAATTGTGAAAAAACAAGAGGAATACAAATGAAATCGGAATTAATGATGATAAAAGAGAAAATCACTGGAGTAGACGTTTCTTATTATTTTATATGCCATAGGAAACTTTGGTTATTTTCCCATAATATCCAAATGGAAAACGAAAATCAAAATGTCCAAATAGGAAGACAACTTCACGAAGATAGATATAAACGTCAAAAGAAGGATATTACTATTTTAGACACCATAAATATAGACTTTTTAAAGAAAGAAGAGCAGATAGTAATACATGAAATTAAAAAGTCAAAGAAGATGGAGAAAGCCCATAAATATCAAATGTATTTCTATTTGGATTTTTTATTACTGCATGGTGTAGAAGCAAAAGGAGAGCTCAATTATCCTCTTCTTAATCAAAAAGTATCGCTTGAACTTACAGATGAGATAAGATTAGAATTAGAGGAAATATATCGGGAAATTAAAACCATTGTTTCTGGGGCACTTCCCGACAAAAAGAAAAAGAATTATTGTACAAAGTGTGCCTATTACGAATTTTGTTTTTGTGATGAAATATGAAAAAAGAATTCTATATAACTCAAGATGGAGAGTTAAATCGAAAGGAAAATACTATCTATTTTGCAAATGTGAATACTAAAAGAGCTTTACCTGTCGAAAGAATCAACAGTATCTATGCATATGGAAATTTGACAATGTCAGGAGGAGTGATACTTTATCTAGCACAAAAAGGTATCCCAGTTCATTTTTTTGATTATTATGGGTGGTACAAAAGCACTCTATATCCACGTGAAACATTAGTTAGTGGAGAAATGGTAGTAAGGCAAGCAGCACATTATCTAGATTACATTAAAAGGCTTAAATTAGCACGAAAATTTGTAGAAGGAGCTACAGGAAATATATTGAAGAATATTAAATACCAATCTAGGAAAGCAAAAGGATTAGAGGAGTACATAAAAAAGATAGAAGGATTGAAAGAACGAATCAATGATTGCACAACAATTCAAACATTGATGAGAGAGGAAGGAATGATAAGAGAGGCATATTACAATGCACTAGATGAGATTTTTCCAGAAGAATACAAACTGGTTAAAAGAGAAAAAAGACCTCCGACTAATAAGATGAACACATTGATCAGTTTCGGGAATTCACTAGTGTATACAACAGTATTATCGGAAATATATAACACACAACTGAATCCAACAATATCCTTTTTGCATGAACCCTTTGAAAGAAGGTTTTCGTTATCATTAGATGTTAGTGAAATATTCAAACCAATATTTTCAGATAGGATTATACTAAAACTAGTAAATAAGAATATGCTAACAGATAAGGACTTTGATGGAGATATTGGAAATATGTTGTTGTCAGATAAAGGGAAAAAGAAGTTTCTGAAGGAGTGGGATGAAAGAATGAATACAACAATACAACATAAAGGATTGAAAAGAAGAGTAAGTTACAAGAGATTAATAAGACTGGAACTATACAAAATAGCAAAACACTTACTAGGAGAAAAGGAATATTCACCACTGGTGATGTGGTGGTAAAATGTATGTAATAATAGTTTACGATATAAAAGTGGAAAGAATAAATAGAGTGAGAAAGTATTTGAAAACCTACCTAGACTGGGTACAAAATAGTGTGTTTGAGGGGGAAGTAACAAAAGCAGAATTAAGAAGGATAAAAAAGGAATTAAAAGAAATAACAAATGAGAAAGAAGACTGTGTACTAATATATGTGGTAAGACTGAAGAGATATATTGAAAGAGAATTGATGGGGATAGAAAAAGGGGATATAGATGTCATAATATGAGCGTATAGAAATGTAAATCGTCGATCTTTATAAATGAAATACAAAAAGAAACATTGACGAAATTATGAAAAAATAAAAAAAAAGAAAAATGTTTTTTAATTGTAGAAACAAGAAAATAATAGACAAAAACACATGAAAATCGCCGGGTATAAATCAGACCATTATGGGATTGAAATGGAGTCGACGCAGCTTGATAATTGACTTTAAGATATTGTATAAATCAGACCATTATGGGATTGAAATACTCTAAGACTGTATCGGAAATACGTGTAAGTTTAGGGTATAAATCAGACCATTATGGGATTGAAATATGGTACACATTTACTAGATATTCAACCTTACAAAAAGTATAAATCAGACCATTATGGGATTGAAATAAAGATAAAGAATAACCAGCAAGAAAACCAAGAATTGTATAAATCAGACCATTATGGGATTGAAATACAATTACGAATACTCTTTGGAACAGTTAGATAAGAGTATAAATCAGACCATTATGGGATTGAAATCATATTTAGAATAGTTTCTTTCTTTCTTCAATTTATCGTATAAATCAGACCATTATGGGATTGAAATTTGGCAATTTGTCCGGTTCATGCCACAATTAAATTTGTATAAATCAGACCATTATGGGATTGAAATTCGTAAACAAGAAGAGGGCTATGATAAGGACCTTCTGTATAAATCAGACCATTATGGGATTGAAATTTGTCACCAAGAATAGCACAAGTTAAAGTTTTAGGAGGTATAAATCAGACCATTATGGGATTGAAATTATGTTTGTATTGGTGATAATCCACAACATATAGGTAGTATAAATCAGACCATTATGGGATTGAAATAGACTTGGTAACTTAGCTTCTAATCCTGCCCAACTAGTATAAATCAGACCATTATGGGATTGAAATACGTTAGTTTTTGATCAGCAGAATCACAACGAATTGTGTATAAATCAGACCATTATGGGATTGAAATTTAATATAAACAGCTGCTGTAATAAAATCTAAACCTAGTATAAATCAGACCATTCTGGGATTGAAATTTGCTTAAACCTTCTTATTTCCATGTCTAAATGGTCGTATAAATCAGACCATTCTGGGATTGAAATTAGGTCTATAAAATCAATATCTATTGCGGGAAAAATAGTATAAATCAGACCATTATGGGATTGAAATGACATTTATATCGTTTATAGAAACGATTCAGACGTGCGTATAAATCAGACCATTATGGGATTGAAATACGTAAAGATGCTCTCAGCAGAGATGCTCAAAATTTGTATAAATCAGACCATTATGGGATTGAAATTTATGGTCATAAGATAGTTTCTGCTTAACCTTTAATTGTATAAATCAGACCATTATGGGATTGAAATGCATTTGACACCTTCCGCTTTAATTTGTTTAATACTCGTATAAATCAGACCATTATGGGATTGAAATAATAATAGAGAGGATCAGCTATTTCATCAACTTTGATTGTATAAATCAGACCATTATGGGATTGAAATCTGATTTTCTTTAAAGTAACGAATAGCAGAACCACCGTATAAATCAGACCATTATGGGATTGAAATATGAAGCTATTACTTTACTTTTCCAAGATCGTAAAAAGTATAAATCAGACCATTATGGGATTGAAATCCTAATTTATTGCCCAACCAAGCAAAAATCCAAATAGGTATAAATCAGACCATTATGGGATTGAAATGTGTTTGAAGAGGCTGATAAAGCATTTCGGTTGCATGTATAAATCAGACCATTCTGGGATTGAAATTTGACAATGAATTGGTATTGGTCTATTACAGGTTCGGGTATAAATCAGACCATTCTGGGATTGAAATCCTAATTTATTGCCCAACCAAGCAAAAATCCAAATAGGTATAAATCAGACCATTATGGGATTGAAATTTGGGTAGACGGTCATTAAGGAGCTTACTGAGAATTTGTATAAATCAGACCATTATGGGATTGAAATTTGACAGACTCTTAACTTTTGAAGATGAACTGAAAGTATAAATCAGACCATTATGGGATTGAAATGGAGTCTTAGTTTACAATGAGGACAAAAAGTAGGGTATAAATCAGACCATTCTGGGATTGAAATGATTATTCCTCAAGATACTGAGGTAATTAAAGATTAGTATAAATCAGACCATTCTGGGATTGAAATTTTTTCTCGTTTGTGGTTTGGAATTCTTAGCACCGTATAAATCAGACCATTCTGGGATTGAAATTACTAAAATAAGCATGAATAAAACCATCATCAATATTGTATAAATCAGACCATTCTGGGATTGAAATAATGATCATTAGTCTATTTCTTGTTTCTACAAGTGTGTATAAATCAGACCATTCTGGGATTGAAATATATAATTATCCACATCTATGTTCTCATAACTGAACATATAACTCAGACCACTCTGGGATTGATATCATACTCACATTGATAATAAAGGACATGTCCTAATTACTTAATCTCTCTGAAAATGTAACTTCATAACTACAAATAAGTGTGAATCTGTAATATCTTGGAAATTACTATTTCTAAAATTATATCTCTTCCAGATATGTTTCTTTTTCTGCTTTATCAAAATGTTCATCCAATAAAACAATGGTTTTTTTTAGGACTTCTTGCACTTTTGCATCGTCCTCATAATGTTGGGAATCGATTATTCGTTTAAACATTTCTTCCGATAAATTATCTGGATATCTAAAACCATATGCAATTGCTTTTCTTACTCTTGGATCCACGTCATTTTCCAGTAGTTTGACTAATTTTTCTTCACTTTGTTGATGTTTGAGATAAAGTAAACATAATGATGAAGTAGCTCTCTCTAGTGGAAAACCACTTTTAAGCATTACAGACAGGTTTTCAATTGCTTTTTCTTTATCTCCGCGTTTTGACAGAATGAGGGCTAGCCAAACTTTAATAATTGGAGGAGCACTGTAAAAATGATTTTCCAGTTTTGTAATCTCCATATCTTTTCTTATTAACAATTCTCGAAGTGCTTTTTTTCTGTTTTCTCCCGGTATGGATAGAAGTAAACTTCCCACTTTTTTCTTGGATCTTATTGGGATGTAAACTAATAATGGGTAAAATAGAACAAAGAGAGGATAATATCCAACGTTGTTGAAAATCAATTGGTTGCATGCAAATATAAAATAAACTATCCCACCAATAACTGATACCGCTTTAATAGGATAGGAAAATTTTCCCTTAATAAGAGGATCTTTAACAAAGAAGAATGCAGTAGCAAATGCGATAGCTGCTATAGAAAGTGGAACAACTGAGTACATAAAAGCTGCTGTGCTTGCTAGCGTTTGTGAAGTGATGGCTGTAGTAATATACATAACTGCAAAATATATTGCAACAGGAATGACAGTTCCAGTGACCAGAAGTGTATTGGTTCTTCTTTTAGCTTTTCCTTCGAGAAGTTTAGACTGTGCTTCAAGTGGTGGAATAATTGCCCCACTCATCTGAATTGTTGCTTTAGTCATTGTGGCAAGCATACTAGTATAGCTTTTCTTACCATATCTTTTAGTTATTATAGAATTAACTATCCAAATGAGCCCTATAAAAATTATTAGAGTAATAAAAATATTGCCTATACTTGTCATTAACCAAGTCATCAATACGTCAATGGCCAAAACAACAACTAAAAAAGCTAGAATGTGTAAACCTTGTATCTTTATAGTTTTCCAAACATTTTTCCCAAATCGTATTGTGTCCTTGTAGAATATAACAGGAAAAGCCACCATTCCAAATAGACCAGTATATTGTAGAATTTGCAATAGACGAGTGAGAGTATCAGCAGTTGTGGTAACGTTGTCAGAAAAATTAGGAAATCCCCATTTAAGAGCAATAATCTGATCAATTATATTAGTAGATCCTCCATAACCAAAAGTGTACCCTAAGAACAATACGATAAGAGTGAGCTCTATACGTCTACTCATATGATAGACTAGAATCGTAACAATAGAAATAACAAGAAAATATGCAAAATCCGTCAAAAATATTAGAAATCTCCCTTCTAGAAGATTTTCTTGAATTGAATAAAACAGCATGGTAAATGTCAATAATATTGCTGGAGTTATGATTGCAATACCAATCAATGTATCAATTTTACGATTCATAGAATACATTAATCCTGCATAGAGGAGAGCTGTCACAGCAGTTGTTAATATAACCGCGAAGAGTAGAAGTATGTACTGGTTAGTAGTTTGAATATCAATTCCTGTACTTCCATTGTCACTAGGATCTCCACCATTTAGAGGTATGTCTATTCCTGAAATTTTGTATGCAGCAGGGACAATGTAATCTTTGTACAAATATGATGCACCAAAAACAAAAGCTAACCCAAAAAATGAGATTTTTATTATATTCAGCCAATTTGATGAAATCTTTTTTGGAGAATTCAATCTTACTCCCATCTTTTGAATATAATAAAAAGTGAGACCTACAACACTTAAGGCAATTCCAAAGTAATATACAAGATAAGCTGAAGCAGGAACTTCTGCATTTTGTTTGAATAAGTCGAATAGATTGGTACCAAACATAAATCCTATTAGAGCTCCAACAATGATACCTAATATCTGTGAACCAAAATTGATTGTCCAATCCATGAAGATTAGGTCTCTAGCTAGGATAACGCTTAAAGGTGCGAAGGTCTCTTCTTCCTTTTGTTTTCCATTCTGTTTTTTATCTTTGCTACTAGTATCGATAGTGTCTTTCATTCACTACCCCTCACATTTTAAATTTCTACATCGCTGACAATAACATCAAATCTTCTTTTTCGCTTCTTACTGCTCTTTAAAAGTGCTCTTACTATTCTATAGACTAAATAGCTAAATACTATTACACCTATTGTAACACCGATATAAATTATATTCCAATTACGCGTTATTTCAATCATTATCTCAAAACCGTTATCGAATTCTTCTAATTCAAAAATTTGGCTCAAAGAATCCACATAAATTGACACATTTAGCACTTTTCTCCCAAACCATTGAAATTCCTCATAGTCGACTGATGCTGACTGGTTAATATCCAAACCTTCCAAAAGAGTGTGAATTTTCAATGATTCATTTACAAATACTGTTACATGAAAAGGTGCACAAGGAATAGATCCATTATTTTGAACTATAATATCTAGTTTTAGTTTTCTCAGTTCTGTAGGTTCCTCAGGAAAGATAAGGATTTCCTTTACATTTACATTAGGGAATCTATACCAAGAAGGAAAAAATGTTGAAGTGTTTTTCAAAGACATTAAATTCATTGGATAGAGTATATTTGCTGAACTATTCCAAAAATTAGTTTCAGGAGGTGGAGCTGTCTGTGAAGCAAAAAATGTTCCATTTCCTGCGAAACCATATAATCCTGAATATGTTAAGTTGAAATAGTCCCCCTTATCAACAGAAAATTGGTTACTTATTCCGATATGTGTTTTGTTTACCCAGAATGCTATTACTGGATCGCTGTCTTCTAATGCTACTGAGCTTAAATAATCGTTTTGGAAATTCTGTGTAGCGTAGAAAATTTCAGCCCATTTCATTTTTTCTAATGCAATATATTGCACAGCTGATACATGAATCACGTTGTTAACCGTATAATTATATAACATAGTGATTGAAAAATTGGCTTCTAAACCTGTTTCAAGAGAAAAACCTAGAATATCATAATAGTGCTCATTTTCTCTTAAAATGTTAGTTTTTAAACTAGCTGTGCTATTAGATGGTACATCAAGGCGATTAAAACTGCCAAGATTTGATATGATTAAAGTGGAAAGGGTCCCCTCTCCCATGGTTGAAATTACTATTTCAGTTGAATTATCATCTAAAGAAAGATCACCTATAAATGGTTGAGGTGAAAGCATATACTCTTTTCCCCATAGAAATTGAGGAATAGAGGTAAAAGCGTATGAACCCTTATCTTGAGTGAGAAAATAAAATGTTGCTCCTACTGGTCCATTAGCTTCAATAATTGTCCCATTTGTCACATCTAGTTCGATTACTTCCCCAACAAAAGGGATTGTTTCATACGATATAGTTCCATTAGGATATCTAATCTCAATATTTGTATTATTAAAACCTGCTACTAACATTACTTTTGCATTGTCAAATGGTGATTGATATCTTCTTCCCCACATCGACATTACTAATGGAGAATATGAGAAACTATCATCTTTCTCTTCTGATTCTGCAACATGGTAAACCGTTATTTGAAGTGGCCCATAAGATTGTATTAGAGATCCATTTGTTAGTTCTGGTTCTGCTGTCGCGTTAATAATAAGAGGTTCTGTTACATTTAAAATAACTGAATTATTTGGAAATAATACAGATTCATACCCAAATATAATTGGAAGCCCATCTTGAAACGATGTAATCGATATGAACGTAGGGGCATAAGATCCAGTTTTAAAAACAAGTGGAATTCTGTAATTCATATATAATCCTCCTGCCGCACCTCCACCACTGGTATCTCCACCTGATCCCCCATCAGGAGGAGGGAGATCTCCTGAACTACTACTTCCTGCTATAACCATTGTTTCATTTTCTATGAAGGTTAAACTTTCAGTACTAAATATAATTAATATTAGAACTATAGTTAAGTAGAAATGCGTTTTTTTCATGTTCTCAACCCCCTTCTTTTTGATCCAAAATATGCTAGGAGAAGTTTTTCAGAAAGAACCGTTGTGGGTGCGTCAATAACGTCAATATTTAATCCCCTAATATTTCGTTTGAAGTCATTAATCTCACGAATCTGTTTTCCAACTTCAAACATGTATTTTCCGCGTTCTAGAAGATTACTAAGATTGATAGCATGCATTTCTCCTGTTTCAGGATCTTGAAACTTAACTTGTCGAGGTTGTCTTGGGAAGAGAAACTCTTCAGGATCATGGACATGAATAATCTTAACTTCGTGTTTTTTTACATTTGCAACTCTAAAACCATCAATAGCTCCTGAAAGATCACCATGTAAATCTGTTAAAACTATTATAATTGATCTTCTTTTAAGTGCTAAAGAAATTTCACGGATGTTTTCTCCAATGTTTGTTCGACCGAATGGTGCTATTTTGAGCATTTCATTAAAAACATGGTATAGATGTATTTTACCACTTTTAGGAGGTATAAATTTGTGAATCTTGTCTGAGAATGACACCCAACCGAAATTATCTCTATTATCCAGAATAGTGTAAGCTAATGTAGCTGTGGCTTCTACAGAGAGTTTTATTCTTGGGATAGGATCTCCGAGTAACATTGAATGGCTTGTATCCATCATTAAAACAACGTTGGTATTTCTCTCCTGCTCGTAATTTCTTACAATTAGCTTTAAAGGAACGCGAGAAGAGGCATTCCAATCAACATAACGTAAATCATCTCCTTCTATATATTCTCGTAAATCGGCGTATTCAGTACCAGGACCACGAAAAACTGATCTTCTATGACCTTGTAGGAAACTAGTTGTTCTTTGTTTCGCAAGAATCTCAAGTCTCTTTAATTTCCTTAATGGGATTCTAGGCTTATCATCTTGCTCTTTAATTGTCCTTTCTTCTCGAGAGAGTGACATACTATTCACCTCATTTTAATGACGATTTCATACATTTGTTCCGCGATTTTTACATACTTACTTCCATTTTGTAATTTGTAGTTGTCTTCCCACAATAATTTGTCTATTACAATGAATAAATCCTTAATTTGAGGTACTAACTCTTTCCTTTCATGTAAAAACTCCAAGATTTGAAAATTTAACGTGGTAATAGACAAGATGCTAAACTCTCCTGTAATTATTCGCGAGAGAACTTTTTGATAATATTGGATAATTTTATCTGCTCCCTTGCCCTTCTTCTTTATTTTATCTGCATCAATGGTTAAAGGTTCTCTCTCTCGAACTCGTGATACCATTTCCTCATCTCTAATCTCTTCAAGTTCTTTATCGACACCTTTTGTAATTCTTACCTTCTTCTTCTTGAAGAGTGTAACAAAGGCAAAAAATGGGAATGGGTTAAAAATCCAGCTAGGTTCATACATTCCTTTTTTGGCAAGGTAACCTTCAAAATATCTGTTTAATGATATTCCAATTATGAATAGAATTAGAAATAGATGACAAATTATCATCCATGAATATGAAGGGTCATTAGCATTCAGGAAAATCATTACTACATCACTCAAGAAGAACCAAATAGCTAGTGCAATGAAGATGTAGTTCTCTTTTTGCCAGAAAAGCCACGTTCCCAAAACACTTGAAGCAACTGTTAGAGCGTAAAAAATGATTACTTGGATTACAGTAATATTATTCCAAAACATAAAATAAAATAGAATTAACTCAAAAGTTGCTAGAATTGTGGTACCAGTTGCTATTTGTATCATTTGTCTTGCTTGGCTTTCCATCCTTACATCATATCTAAACTGCTTTGTGTCTAAACTTCCTCTAAATTTCTCATAATTCATGTAAAGGATAGAGAACATCATTCCTGATAGAATAGCTATATCTAGAATAGAAATCAGGATTGTTGTGTCGAAAATGGCAGATGATTCAACCTTGTATACTTCTAGAAATTTTGTGTAAACCCAATCTGAAAAGGATAAAGGTGCGAAAATTAAAATCATTATTACATACATGAACCACAATAAATTACTTGAAGCTGATACAGTGTCTAAAACTATTGGAGGTTCCGCTATCTCCCACTCTGCTCCACTTAGGAATCTTGGCATTTTGTCTTGAATATATCTAGCTCGAATGATTCTTTCTAATATTTCAACTCCGATAAAGATCAGACCTAATATGGGGAGTACAACCCATAACCCAATAAAACCCGGTTCTGAACCTAAAACTAGTTTGAAGGGATTTACTCCTGTTGCACTAGCAATGTTGTCTCCTATACTAGGAACAAAATAAGATAAAAGTGATACAATTATTAGTAGTAAGAATGGTATGAACTTGAGAAAGGTGTACCATAGTTTTTCTAGTTGGATACGAATACCTACGCCTCTTGCTGTTTCAATAACAGTTGCATTTAGCTCATAGGGATAAATTTTCCTTGTGCCTTTAACAATAGAACGAGATGAACCCTTAAAGATTCTAGTCCTCATACCAAAAGCTCGCATAAGAACATCCATTTTTCTTGTTCCTCTTTCTAAAGGTGAAGTTGTTTCTTTCTCACTCATTTTTTCTTCGCTCCTTTCTTCTTCCTACTTTTCAAATTCTGCTGAATCTTCACGAAAGCAACATATGAAGCTGGTAAAGTCATAATTATCATAACTACGAAAAAGATCAAAATCCATCTCCAAAATGTTCTAGATTCAGGGAATCCTGGTAGGTTTATGATGGGATTTGCAGATGTATCTTCAACTTGTATATATGGAAGATCACCAGGAAATTCCATTTCAAATATTTGATTATCGGGAGAGGAAGAGCTATTAGCTATAATTTTTATTGTTATATTGAATTCTTCCACATCAGAGGGGGCACTAAGAGTTTTTCTGTCAACAACTTGTTGATAAGCTTCGGTTACTATTACATTTGGAATTGAGGTTGGTTGATGAATCGGATAGGGGCTGTTGGGTAAGTTGTACCTATAAGATAGACTAATTATTGATATGTTTGAACCCTCTGGCAAAACTGTAATGTTAATGTAGAGTGTTAAGTTAACTGGTTTATTGAGTTCCCAAGAAAGAGGTGCTACCACATAAGCTGTGAAATTTGTGTCTCCTCCTATTTGAAAGAAATTTAGTGGAGAAGTATAACCCGTTTCTTCCCCTACGACTCCTATAGGTATTGATAACGTTGATAGAGTGGTGGTTAATACAAATAGTGATATAATTAATTTTGAAAATTTCATGAGTTTTCCTTCCTCCATTTTTCCATTTTTTCTATTAGTTTATTAACTGTTTCAAGGTAATCACGAGATTGCTGTCGATTATACATCACCTGTTCTCCCTTGAGCCAACTGTTGGATATCCCTTGGCCAACTGAGAGATATTCAAGAGTTTCATTAATTAAGAATGAGGGAATATATTTTCTGATTGTCTTTTCATGTAAATCTTCATTTGCAGCTAGCAAGTTAATCGGTGTAAGGCGGCTTAAATAAGATAGGAGCTCCCAATACCCTCCTAACATCGCTTTCCATGGTTCCTTAGTAAGATCTATTTCTTGAGCTTTTATAAGTGCAATCAATTGACTTTCTTCTACTGAAATTAATAACTCATATTTCTGCTCTTCCTCTTGGATTTTCTTGAGCATCCTAGTTCGCATGATGAAATATGTTAGGAGAAAAGCTAGAATAGGAGCTATTATCCCCAACAAGCTTATGAAAAATAAATTACGAGTTAATGAGGTTACTTGTTGTTGAGTTAAGTCTGTCTCCACTCTCCAATGCTCAAATCTTGCTGATTGATTCTCAATTGCTTCTATGACGTTGAAGAATGAGAACGTAACTTGGGTTGAGAAGGGATCATGGTACGGATCTATTTCTCTATTATTATGAGTAAAAGTAACTTTTTTTCTTCCTTCTGGAGTAACGGATAGGGTTAAATAATTTTCAGGGGAGGCACTGTATAATATAGCTCCTTCTGGTATGATTACTGTGAAAGTAATGTCAGCATTTGAATAATTATCACTATTTTGCACTGGATCTAAATCAGGGTCAACAAAATATAGCCAGAAGTAATCGAGATAGACAAGAATATCGCTGTTATTATAATAAACATAAGGTTTGATAATTTCGTATTCTATATAGCCTTGAACATTATTAATTAGATATCGGTCAGAAAATTCTTGGAAGGAAACTGGAGCACCTAAACTATTATACACTTTGAAAGAAATAACATTAGTTGTATCAACCCATATACTGTAATTCATGACAGAATACGGCATAGACATAATCACCGTTTCATATGCAATACCATCTTTCCCTAAATCTATAATTGTTTGATAATTTATGTTTCTAGAGGTTTCTTCTATTAATGAGCAACCCATTAACTCAACTGATTGTTCATTGTAAGATAAATCAATACCAGGAGTTGATGAGTTATTAGTCTGAGGAATTACAGTGGAAATTATTAGAATTAAAATGAAAGCATTAAATAATGTTGAAATTCTTTTACCTGGTTCTATTTCTCCTTCTATATCTTTTAACATTCTTTTAGGCATGTTTTTAGCTTTATTTAATTGCGACTTGAATTTCCTTTTTGCTCTTAAATAACCCAAAAGTGCTGCTATAATGCTAAGAGCTATGGCAAAGAAAGCAATGATTCTGAAATATGTTTGTAGTAGATTCAGTAAACTATTATTCTGCTCTATTTCTTGTTGTTGCTGCTGGTTTTGATACATTTGTTCTAGATCGGAAGAGCACACGTCTGAACTCCAGTCACGTGGCCTTATCT
>BPTO01000063.1 GCA_023705985.1 Candidatus Heimdallarchaeota archaeon
AAAATAATTAGTTTTCTGTCGTTTATTGAAATTAACTCTCGCTATTTTTTGCAATTACAAAGAGGTTCCTTAAAACTATGTGTAATTGTGTTTTTTAACACTCTTTGTATGACATTGATGTTTTCTCTAAATACCTCAACTACTTCTTCATGAGAAACTGTTTCTTGCATTCCAGCCCCATAATTTGTGACAAGGCATAAAGTTGCATAGCATATTTTTGCTTCTCTTGCTAAAGTTGCTTCTGGTAACGTTGTCATACCAACTAAAGTTCCACCTATTTTTTGATACATCACGATTTCAGCTGAACTTTCAAACCTAGGTCCCTCAGTGCATACATACACTCCACCGTCATATACTTTCTTCTTTTCAGATTTTAATAGAGAAACAAATGTATCTCTTATTCTTGGACAGTATGGGGATGTATAATCTAAATGAACTACCCCCTTTCTAATAGTTCCATCTCCGAATTCAAGAGTTGTGTCACCGTCGAAAAAAGTTGAAGCTCTATTTTTTGTCATATCAATAAATTGATCTGGAATAACAAAATGCCCCGGTTTAATTTTTGGGGAGATAGACCCTACTGCATTAGTTGAAAAAATACTCTCTACACCTAATTTGAAAAAAGCGTAAATGTTGGCTCTATAATTAACTTTGTGTGGTGGAACAGAGTGAGTTGATCCATGTCTTGATAAGAAATAAATCTCTGTATCCTCTAATCTTACCATTTCAATGCCTTTAACGTCACCATATGGTGTATCAACATCTATGGCGCTCATATCATCAAAAAGGTCATAAACACCTGAACCACCAATGACTGCTATTTTCTCTACCATAACTTAAGAAAGGTTTTCATTTAAAATAAGTTTTCGGAGAAACTTTAGTTTCTTTTTGTCATTATTGAGTTCTTGAAGTTTTTCCAATCAACTTCGCACTAAAATAGTTGTTTTTGTTAGATTTTGGCTTATCTATCTAACTTTTAGGTGTTTTGATTTCGATGTCGTCAAATGATTTCCAATGAATTTTGCATCCAAGGAATTGGCATATGGTAACCAAACTCTCTTTGTATTTAGGAAATTTATTCTTCAAGTCATTGAGTGGAATTCTAGAACGTGACTTTAGAAAATCGTTTACTTCGTCAATTATTTTCTTGGTTACAAGTCCATAGCTTTTCAAAAAGATGACTGAGTTTTTCTGCAGAATCTGCTGGATTTCTGTAGATTGTAAGACTTTAGTTGTTTCATCAGATGTATATGTTTCTAGTTTTTCGTTCAACTGGGTTAATGTAACGGTATGTACTTCTTCTTCTAGAAGTTTGATTAAATCCTCTATTCTTTCAACGAACATTGGAAATCTTGCCTTATAATCTGAATAAGTTTTTTCAAGAAGCTTTGCAAGTTCTTTTGAAGGTATATTATTTGAACTGTAATAAATGATTTTAATATCTCTCATCTCTAGAAAATTCTGCTTCAATTCGTTATCTACAAGGTAAATTATTTGTATATTAGCTTTCTCCAACTCTTGCATCTTATTCTTCTTTTTTACAATATACTTGTTTGTGTAGAATCCTACTATTTCCAAGTAAACCTTGATTTTACCTCTTGTTAGTAAGAAATCGGGAATGTACATCTTCTTACCAAGTAGGATTGCATCAGGTTCAGGTATTGCTTTCCAACCCTTGTAATTCTTCCAAGTTTTCAAAAACTGATCTTCTATCTTTGAATCAACTTCTGGTTTAACTTCTATCCCTTCTTCATCAATTATTGGTTTTTTTAATGGTAAATTCGGTAAGGATTCAGAATTTAGCGTGAAAACAGCTTTCCGTTTTCTAGGCTGCACAACAGCTTTTATTTGGAAAGCTATTTTTTCATTAATGATGTTCCTTATTATATACATAACCACTTCTGCAATATTTTTGCCCCATTTACTCTTTTCTCTAAAGAGCTCCAAAGGGGATTCAATCTGTAAAGTGTATCCATCCCCTGTTTTCGATATATCTGTGAAAATGTAATTCTTTTTTGAAAGATAAACCACGTTCTTAGCGAGCGCTCCAGGTAACTTTTTTAATTTAATTTGAATGTTCTGGGAAAAAGAAAGAATTGTCTCTATTGTATCATAATTAAAGTATTCAATGAGTTGCGTTGGGGAAACTTCCTTGTTTTTAATTAGAATTCGTGCTGAATCTATATCTGAATATAGAATAGAGTCTAAACTATTATCAGGTAAACCTAGTTCATTTTCTATTCCTCTCATTATTTCATCACGCAATACAAATGGAACAAAACCATAAGTTATGTTATTTACTGTATCAAAAATAAGTGCTCTAATTTCATCATGAGTTAAAAATATAAAACTTTCATTATTGACTTTTAAAGAAGCTAAATAAGATGCTATATCATCTCTTTTCACAAATTTAATCGGAGTCTTAGATTTTTTACCTATCATCTCTTTAATGCTTCGTGAAGAAAAAGAGTAAAAACGCAAGACACTTGTTTGTAGAGATTTAAGGGTTTTTTCTGTTTCAAAAAGATTGTTTAATTGTGAGAAATTAACATCGGTTTTTCTGCTGTCCAGATTCTTTTCCATAAATTCTATGAAGACCTTAACCTGATTCTCATGCTTGGGAGTTAAGTAAAAGGGTAGTATAACCGTTTTTGATTCCTTACCAGTTATATTAATCTCTAAATTAGATAATGAAAATCTCATTATATCATCTCAGTCTTTTTTCTTCTGGTTGCTGTTTTCGATTCTAGTGTGTCTGGAGTGACTAGTTCATATAGAACAGCTTTTCCTTCTTTTGGTCGTAATAATCTGCCCAAACGCTGAACAAACTGTCTAGCTACACTTGTTCCACTAATAATGATACCAACGTTTGCTTTCTGGACATCGAAACCTTCGTCTAGAACTTTTCCAGTGATAATTTTCGTATATTTCCCATTAGTAAACTTCTTCAATATCTTCTTTCTCTCACTCGTTTTTGTTTCATGAGTGATAGCTGGTATAAGATTCCTTCTACTTACAGTATAGACCATTTCATTAAATTCTGAAAATAGAATAACATGATCTTGACTGTGCTTTTCAAGTAACTTTTCAACCTTGTTTAGTTTAGCTCTAGATGAAAAGACTAAATTCCTTGCCTTTCTGTGAGCATCTACAGCTTCTTTTGCTTGTGGATCAATATTGACTCGAAATATCAGAAATCTTTCATAATCCCTTGGACTACGTATTTGTATATTTCTTTGGCGTAAATATGTCTTATAAATACTCATAAGTTCGTTATACTTTTCCCTTTCCTCATCTGTCAGCTGGACTTTTATTGTCTTTAACTCAAATTCTGCAACATAACCCTGTTTAGACAATTCTGAAGCTCTAGTAACAGCTATTTTTGGTCCTATAAGATGGAAAAGTATACTCTCTCTTTCATCTGTTCTTTCTGGAGTTGCTGTTAAGCCCAGCCTATGCTTTGCAGGAAAACCTTCTAATACTTTGGTTGTTTCTTCGGCTACGCTATGATGACACTCATCTAGAACTAGAAGACTAAACTCTTTACGTAAAAGATTGATGTTTAACCTTGCACTGTCATAGGTTGTTACAGTGATTTCCTTTATTTCCTTAATTTTGTCACCTAGTTGACCAATCATATCTTTTGTGAGTGAAGTATACTTTGTTAAACTCTCAATCCATTGGTAAAGGAGGTTTTTAGTAGGAACTACTACCAAAGTTTTTTGTTGTAATCCTTCAATAATTTTAAGACCGATAACAGTTTTCCCTGCAGCTGTCGGTAAAACTATAACTCCCCTTCCCTTATTTTTAAAGAAAAGGTCATACGATTCTTGTTGATACCCTCTTAGTTTTATCGATGATCTAATTTTAGTGCGATATAAATCTGACAAAATTGGTCTCTTAAGGATATCTGTTTGAATTTCAAATCCTTCATTTTTGAAGTGCTCACATATCAGAGAAAAAAGATGTGGTGGTGCTCTGTATTCGTATCTTTTTTTGGGATTATGTTTCAAATTTTTAATTAAGAAGGAATCTGTAAACTCGTCCTCAGTTTCCACTAAAAGGTCGAAAACCAATAAGAATTTTAGATTAACAGATTTAGACATGGTATTCCTTCGATTTTATAATTGGATTTGTGTATAAAAATACTCTTAAAAAATTGAAACACAAAGAAAATAAAAGAAAGGAAATGAAAAGAAGAAATTATATTGATAATTTCCTTGGATTTAGATATAAATTACTTTCACTGTCATCAAGTTTAAGTTCAGTATCTGATTCTCTAAGCTCCTTAAGCGATTTTTTAATGTTTTTCTTGATATCTTTGTGGAAACGTAGAGTGGAACTGAAGAGTATTAGAATTGTGAAAAATGTTTTGTCTTTAGCTAAATCAGGATCAAAGATGTGTATATCAAATTTACCACCTAAATTAGCAAATTTTCCGTCTATCTTAGCTATAACATTATCGTGCACGTTTTTGACGTACCAATCAGAACCAAATGTGAGCCTTTTATCGTCAATTGTGAATGATCGAAAAATATCATTTTCATCAAGATAGCTAAAACCAAAAACTTCTCCTTGAAAGCGTGGAAAATGAGCTAAACGTTTTATTCTAAATAAGTTTCGTGTGTGTTTGAAATTACAGCTGTACACTGGACAGGACTCTTTTGTTGCTTGAGAGTTTGCAAAACTTTCTCCTTGTAACCTCTCCAAACTTGCTCGCCAATATCCACTTGGAGAGAAGAGTTTCATCACAAATCTTCTAGCTAAATGGTCTGCAGCTTTCCACCGTTTTTCTCTAAGTCCTAGAGAACCGTAAGTCTCACCATCTCTTTTTACTGTTCCAATAAGATCCATATCACGAGACCATTGTCTATCCTTCATCGTTCGTTGTGCGTCTAATCTTATTCCCCATTCTTTTCTGTGCATTTTTGTTCGCCAAAGATCAACTTCAATCTTTGAATGAACCACAGTTTCTCTCTTCTCTTTCTTCTCTTTCTTCTTCTTGTCTTCTGGTTTATCTTTGACTTTATCTGCGGTCATTTTTCCTTCACTTTTTATGGGTTTTTTCTCTTCTTTAGGTTCTTCTATTTTCTCTTGAACAACCCCTTTCTTTATTTGTTCTTGTAATTCTTCATTCGTTTCTGTCTGTTCGACTTGTTCATTAGACATTAAAATCAACCTTATTCTTTTGTTAGATGTTTCAACACTTTAAATCTTGTGTAAGACAGTTAAAAATTGTTAGTATCTGTTATTTTCTTCTGAAGATAAGATTTTCTCAACTTCTTTGACTAATACAGGAAGAGTATCAACAACATCTCCGAGTATAATATAATGTAATAATCTATCATAGTCTGTGGGTGTGAGGTTGAAGAGAGCTTTCTTAATCTTATTAGGAGAAGGGGCTAGTAGTATATCGGCTGCAGGGAAAATCCCTAGACTGGTACCTACTCCTATAATCAGATTACTTTTTCTAGCAAGTTTCATCGAAGCAGATAAAATTGTTGGGTCTAGAAGCTCCTCAAAAAGAACAATTTTAGGTTTTAATGGTTTTTTACACTTAGAACATATTGGATAAGGTTTAATTTTCGTATGTTTTTCTATATCAATTTGTTCCTCGAAGCCACAACGAATGCAATGTAAGGTGTCTGGCGTTCCATGAACCTCATAAACATTCTTTGAACCTGCTAGTTGATGTAGTCCATCAATGTTCTGTGTGACAATGAAGACATTGTCTTCTCCCTTGAGTTTTTGAATATCAGTTATTGCATAGTGAGCAGGATTGGGTTTTCTTTCAGTAAATAATGTATAGAGATCTCTTATGAATGTCCAAACTTTCTCAGGTCGTTCCTTAAAAGCTCGAAGAGTACCTACTTCAAACATGTCATATGTTTCCCAGATACCTCCTGGTGAGCGGAAATCAGGTATTCCGCTCGGAACACTTATTCCTGCACCTGAAAAGAAAGTGATTCTTTTTGCATCAGCGACTAACTTGGCTACTTTGTGTAAGTTTTCATGAGTCTTGTGCATAATAGAATCTCTCTTATGATATTATACAGCTTTTTTACTTTAAAAATCGTTTGAATTGTTTCGTGTTTAGACGTAAAAACTTTTTAGCATATGCCAATCTTCACAACTATGGAACACTATTTGACTACTCCAATTTCCCCAGAAGATTTAGTAACAATCAAGATAGGGGATATAGTGTACATAACGGGAACAATAATAACAGCTCGAGATGAAGCTCATTTAGAAGCTTTGAATCTTCATAAAGAAGGTAAAAAACCTCCAGTTGATTTTCAAGGAAATGGACTTTTTCACTGTGGTCCTGTTATGAAGAAAAATGAGCAAGGCGAATGGACTGTTGTAGCAGCTGGTCCTACTACTTCAGCTCGTATGGAAATCTTCCAAGATGAATTCATCAAGGTTTTTCACCCAGGGATTATTATCGGTAAGGGTGGTATGGGAGAACGAACAACAAAAGCTTGTCAAGAAGAAAAATGCATTTATGGTTACTTTACAGGTGGTGCAGCATTACTCGCTGCAGATAGAATTACCAAAGTAATAGATGTCTTTTGGTTTGAAGAACTCGGTATGCCTGAATGTTTATGGGTTTATGAAGTAGAAAACTTCGGACCTTTAACAATTACAATTGATATTCATGGTGGTAATCTTACTGAAGAAAGTAAGAAAAACATCGCTAAAAATAAGGATATAATATTGCAGGAGTTGTAAAAAATGGTAGATATAGCTCAAGTTATTGAAGATACAGCTGTTCAGTTATTAAAGATAGCAGCAACAAAATTGCCAAGCGAAGTAAAAGCAACTTTATTGAAAGGAGAAGAAGAAACAGAGGGATCTTTAGGAAAATCACAAATGCATGCAATTAATGAGAATGTAAAACTTGCTGAAATACATAGCAAACCTATGTGCCAAGATACAGGTCTAGTATCTTTCTTTGTAAAAATAGGTGACAAGTTTCCATTACGATCAGAAGTTAAGACTGCTCTCATAAAAGCGACAAAGAAAGCAACTCCCGATATTCCTCTTAGACCTAATGCTGTAGATATGTTTAAAGGAAACACGAAAAACAATGTAGGGTTGAGAGGATATGTTCCTTGGTTCTACATAGATCTAGTAGAAGGAGATAATTTAGAGATAATCGCAATGCCAAAAGGTGGTGGTTCTTCTAATGTTGGAAAAATGAAAATGGTTCCACCAGGTAAAGGGATTAAGGGAGTTAAAGAGTTTGTAGTAGAAGCAACTGCAGCTGCAGGACCTCTTGCTTGTCCACCCTATACAGTAGGAGTAGGTGTTGGAGGTGGCGAAGATATGTGTATGAATCTCGCAAAAAAAGCACTTTTAAGGCCATTATACCAGTATCATGAAGATGAGAAAATAGCTGAGTTAGAAAAAGAATTGGTAAAAACTTTGAACAAATTAGAGATAGGTGCAATGGGATTAGGTGAAGGACCTTCTGTTTTGGATGTTCATATGGAGTTTGCAGCTAGACATCCTGCATCTTTACCTGTTGGAGTCGTTATCTCCTGTTGGGCTCTAAGACACGCAGGCGCAACTGTTGACAAAGAAGGAAATGTTGAGTGGCATCCACATTAATTTTTTTCAACTTTTCTCCCTTCAAGTATTAATCACCTAAATAAAGCTCGTGGTGACCTTTATACCATCCTTTCAGATATTTGGGTTTTAGTCTCAATATTGTGAAATCCGGATCTGTATAACCTTTTGGATAGTACATCACCCAATCATCGACCCAGATTTTTTCTTTTAACTCAATATCATCTAGAATTTCAGCTTGTCCTTGTAACATTATTCCTTTTACTTTACTGGGAAGAGAATAATAGATAGCTATATTGTCATTTTCCTTTATTTGTTTCATCTTTATTGAAGAAGTGTTTGTTGAGATGTAAACAGTCAGGGGATTTTCCTCATATTCTTCTATTACTTCTGCTGGATGGGGAAACTTTTCAGAACACCTTAAATTGAAAATTGCTCTTATATGGGGAAAACCATTTCTATCAATAGTTGCAAGATACGCACTGGAAGGTTTTGATAGAAGCTCTAGAGCTAAATCTTCAATATCTTTTTTTGTCATGATAAACCCACTTGGTTTTCTTATAAAAAGTCGCTTCTTATTTCTCTAAAACACATGAAAGCGAAAAACAAATATCTAATAAAATAGTCAGTTTTTAGTTAGAAATGCTGTTAGTCTGAAAGAGCATATTTAGTGGTTGTATAGGTTTCTTTTATTTCTACTTCTCCATTATTATATTTGGTTGCAAACTGACCACAATTTGTTCCAATCTCATTTTCTTCGTATTCCCCAAAACTTATTTCAGCTTCAAATCCTCTTTTTTTGAATTCTTGAACTAATGGAAAGAATTCTGAATTTTCTTCTGTTATACCACTTTTTATTTCATTTTTTACAGCTTTGTTTGTCGGATTTATTGGAGTTAACTTAATCCAATATTTATCTGGATTGAAATGTTTTATTACAATTTCTGGATCTATCAATGAATCTTCTGCAACTGCAAAATTTAGAGTTATTTTCCTATCTCCTTCTTTGAACCATTTTTCTCCGTATGACGCAATCTCACTTAGATTCCATATTTTCGAAGAAATCCATTTATTTCTCTCTTCTTCATTTGTAGAATGAATTGAGAACTGAAGTTGAAATTTCCCTTTAGAATATAAATGATCTTTAATTGTTATCAATTTGTTAAAAAACTCTTCAGAATTTTTTGGTGCTACAGTACTAATACATGGCATTAATCCTGGAGCTTCATACTTCTTAGGCAACTCTTCAAGAACTTCTAGAACATTTTCATTCAGAGCAGGTTCTCCCATTCTAGCAAATTGGACTTTAAATTTTTCAACTAGTATTTTTCCATCTGGATAACGAGATTTAACCATATAATCTATTTCCTCAAGCATCTCTTCTTTTGATACTTTCCCGTGGAAATACTCTCCAGCATCACACATTAAACAACCAATAGGACAACCATACATTGTAGAGATGATTAAAACCCATTTTTTCTCCCTAGGGATGGGTGGTTGTAAACTCTCAACAAATTCTAGGACTTTGTCACCATTTTTGGCTACGTATAATATTGCTAAATCCTCTTTTCCATATTTACCTAGAAGTTCCATTGTAATCTTCCTTAACTACACCTTTTTTATTATTTCCATTGCTGCTTTCATTCCATCACCAATAGAAATTGATACTTGTCGAAAATTGCATGCTTTTACATCTCCAATGAAGTAAAGACCTGAATCATCATTTGGATTTTCATATTGTTGCACTAATTTAGAATCTAAGAAGCTGATATTTGGTTCTCTCCCTATAGCTACAAGAATATAATTAGATGTAATTTGCTCTTCTCTTCCTTCATTTAAGATTGTTAAAATTATTTTATCGTCTTCCATTTGTACTTTCATTGGTTCTCTGTCTTTCAGAAATGTGATATTTTCTTGTTCTCTAATTCTCTCTTGAAGAACTGGTAGACTCTTTGTTTTTTGTTGCCTTTGTATAATTGTTATAAGATTCGTTGATTTACATAAATTGAGTGCGTAATCATAAGCAACATCCCCACTTCCAATAATTGTTATTTTTTTATTAGCGATTTCCCTTAATTTTAGATTGAAGATTTCATAAAAAAGCAAATTCTTATCCCAAGCTTCTTCTTCTCCTTTAACGTTTAGTTTTTTTGGTTTAGATCCTGTTCCAATTATAACTTGCTCAGCTAATATTCTGCTTTTTGAAGTAATTATTTCATATTCATTCTTTAGTAAGGTAACTTTTTCGACTTTTTCTAAAATCACTTGAACATCATTTTTTTCTAATTGTTTTTGAATTAATGTAACATAATCTTCTCCACTAACCCCTTCAGGAAAACCAAGTAAATTCTCAATTAAGTTCGCATTTTTAATTGTTCCACCAATATTTTCGCTTAAAAGTATGGGTTTCATACCTGAACGACTCAGTTGAATTGCTGCTGTAACACATGCTGGTCCCCCTCCTATCAATACAATACTAGTTTTCTTATTCTCTTTCATTCAAAATCTCCTCCGAAGAAAGACATACACCAAAACCGTGTGAAACCGCTCTTATTGTTCCCAAATGGAGTTGTTCAGTATATGTTGCTGTAGCATCTACAACAAAAAAAGGCTCAAATCCCCGCATAAAAGCTTCCCTTAACGTTGTTTCACAACAAAGGTGAGACATTACACCAGTAATCAGAACTTGTTTAATTTCGTTTGTATTTAATATATTTTCAAGTTCTGTATTCATAAATGCGCTATAATAATTCTTTATTATTTTAATTCCTTGATTTGAAGGTAGTTCTTCAGTGATGTCAGATTCTTTTCCATTGGCTGAAATACTATCTCTCCACCATAATTTCATTAAATCTTTTTCCTGATTGCTGGTAACGTGCCTTGTGAAAATGATAGGTCTATCTAACAATACCATTTTTTTGATAATTCTATGTATAGGCTTAATAATGCTTTGAGCTGAAGGGATGAATGCATGAGAGTTACTATTAGTAAAGAATTTTTGCATATCAAGCACAAAAAGAGCTGCTTGTGTCAAATCCAATTTAAACATCTTTCGTGATTTAAGTATTTGACTTTCCTTTAACCAATAATCAATTCTTTCCTTCCGATTTGATGAAGTTAAATACAGCTCTTTTTGCATATAATCTGATTTATAGATAATCCATTATTGAAAGTTTTGTTATTAAGAAAATCCTCTATTAGATAAAAATCATATTATTGCAATGTACTGAAAATGAAAAAACTACCTATGAACACTGATAACCTTGCTGTTTAGAGGACATTATTAGAAGGGAGTGCTTGCCTTACATAGTTTCTAACTAGTTTAATGGCAATATATTTAGCATATCAGTACACATCAGATTATGTGAAGAAGTTATACATTATCATTGTTTCAATAATTATTCTAGCCTCTCTAATTAGCCCAATTCTCTATTTTGTCTTAAAACCTGAGCTGATTCCAATTGTACAACCATCTTTCTTAATTAATGATAGAGAAATTAATGATTTTGCGTATCAACTTCAAGATGTAAATATTGACGAGATAGGTAATTCAAAATATGATCTTCTCATTATCGATTATTCCTCTGATGGGTCAGAAGAAGGTGAGTATCCCATTTCTGATTTACAGCTTATGAAAGAACCAGAAGACAAACTTCTTCTGAGTTACTTGAGTATTGGAGAAGCTGAAACATATCGTTTTTATTGGGATAAAGTTTGGGATTCGAATAATGATGGTATCCCTGATCCTTCTGCTCCTGAGTGGTTAGATGTGGAGAATCCTGAATGGGCAGGTAATTTCAAAGCCAAATATTGGATTAAGGAGTGGCAGAACATTATATTTGGTTCTAATGATAGTTACTTGGATAGAATAATCAATAATGGTTTTGATGGTTGTTATCTTGATATAATCGATGCATATGAGTACTATCAAGATTCATTTCCAGAATCTAAACAAGAAATGATGAATTTTGTGGGTAATCTAAGTCTGTATACCAAGGCAAAAAAAAGTGATTTTTTAGTATTTGTTCAAAACAGTGAACAATTGTTAGATAATTCAAATTATTTAGATTCAATAGATGAAATAGGAAGGGAAGATGTTTATTACTATGACAATAGTAAAAATAATCAAGAAGAAATCGAGGAGATTAAATCTTATCTCGACATAATGTTGTTAGCTGGAAAACCGGTTTTGATGGTAGATTATCCAACCAGAAACACAAGAATCTATGATGTTTATCAAAGAGCTTCTGGCGATGGTTTTCTTGCATATGTTGGTCCAAGAGATTTACATAAACTTCGTTATTACGATTTTGCACTTCCAGATTAGATTTGTTTTAGAAATCAGTTGGACCTTTTCTGATGATTTCTCTTAATTCTTCTATGTTCCCTCTCCAATCACTATTGTTTCTATCCAGGTACTGAAATATGACTTTGAACTATTTTCCATTTACCTTCAATCTCCCTTAAGACACCAGTTAACCTTGCAGGAATACTTCTCCACTCACCTTCAACTTTCACATTCACTTTAACTTCCGCAGCAATCCAAGCAACTAATCCTTGTGAGTTCACTTTTAACCAGTCATATTCAAGCGAAATCTCTCCATATCTTTCCTTGTCTTCTGCTGGTGCGCTCTTGTACTCTCCCCATCCTAACCATTTTTCATTTGTTCCAAACATTACAAGATTTTCATCCTGTGAAAAGAGGTTCAGATATCTGTCTAGGTCATCTTTAGGGTATGCTTTAATATACTCATCAAAAAAAGCTCTTACTTCAGCTTCTGTTTTTGGGTCATTACTCAAGACATCACCTCACTTGAATTATCTCTTAAAAGAATATATTAAACTTCTTCACAGCTTTAAAAAACTCAATATTTTTGCTTAGCAACACTTTGATTTATCACTTCATCAGATTTTTCTTTATTGTATAAATTTGAGAGAGATGATAGGGATAGTGCTGGAAAAGAATAACAGGAAATTGTTTATTTCTTTTTTTTCCATTTTTATTTTTGGCATATGAATTCAATGCTAGATAATGGATGATAAAAATGAATGATTTTGAAACCTAAATTGGTTAGAACAGATCTTATTTCATAAGGATTCCATAAGTAAAAGCATCTGTAAGTTTCTATTTCATCGACTTTTAATAATGTCCCACCATTCTCTGTTATCCTAGAATATGGCTCACTTATCTTTATGCTACCAATTAGCATAATACCTAAGAAAAAGTACCCCCTAGGTTTGAGAGCTCTAAATATTGACTCAAGAATCCTCTTTTGGTTCTCATGCGGTACAAAATGTAAAGTGAATAAATCCATGATTCCATCATACTTAGTTTCAGGGTGTTCAAATGTTAAAAGATCTTGAACCCAAAGATTGTATTTCTCTGAGTTAAATCCAGCTAGAGTGAAAAATTCCTTACATTTTTTAATTGCTACGGGTGAAATATCAAAACAATCGACCCTATGACCTTCATCTAAAAGAAATTGTGCGACATAACCTGTTCCACATCCTTGGTCAAGAATCAAACTTCTTTTTGGTAATAACTTTAGAAAAAGCTGAAATCTTTGATTCTGTACTGATGTTCCTATTGCCCTTCTTCTATCTCCTTTTACTGTAAAATACTCGTTAAAATGCTTAAGGTTAAGTTCTATCGCTTCATTGTTTTTCACAATTTCACCTGTTCTTGCAAAGATTAATACTAAAAAATACTATTCGGGTCTTTCATTTAAGCATTATGAGTACAAAATTTTCTTCTTAAACTATATCTCTATCTACTTTTCCATCTATTATTGTTCCCCATGCACAGAATTTTAGCTTCTTCCATCTTGGAAATAGTTCTTCATTTTTTAACCCTAAAAGATCTCCAAAAAATACTGTTAAAGCAATTCCATGACTGACAATGAAGATTTTTTTATTAGAATAGGTGTTTTCGATTCGAGACATTCCCCTTTTGAATCTTCCTAGCGCATTTTCAGCAGTTTCCCATCCAAAATTACATCCTGATGAGTTATCGAAAATTCTCCAGACTCTTGTTTCATAATCTTCTTGTGAATCAATTATCTCCTCTCCCCTATCTAACTCCTTTAGATTTGGATTCAGATTAATATCTTTTCCTATCCTCTCAGAGAGGTAAAAAGCTGTTTGTATTGATTTCTTTTCTGAGGAAGCAATTATTACATCAACATCGTCAAATTTTCCTGAGGAAACAACACTACAGATATCTTCTATTCCTTTATCTGATATAACCCATTTTTCTGCTGGTAGTTCTTTATCTATTGTTGTTAGAGCATGTCTCAAGAAAATATATGTATTATTCATCAAATCAGTTTCTTTTCTAGAGTGGTTCTATAAAAAAATTATGAAAAAGAGAGAAGAAATTAGAGTGATTGTTCATATAACTGAACCAAACTGTCTCTAACTATATCACTTCTATATTCTGGTAAAATGGTTGGAGAATATCTTTTGTCTTTAAGTTTTAAAGCATCTAGAGCTTTAATTGATTTGTGAACATGAGCGAGTGTAAGCCTTCCAACAGAGCACCTATAATTGGATTTAAACTCTAGTTTGCTTTAAAATGAGTAATTAGATTCTTTTATTGAATGAAAAATGTTAAGTTGAGGAATTGCTAAAAAGTAATTCTGTATATAAAATGTTAATGTTTAAATATTTTCGTCGACAAAATTATATTGGAAGACAAATGTTCGAAAAACTATTAAAAGAAGATTTTAAATTTTTCTTATTCAATTCTAAAAGAGAAATATCCTATATCTTCAATGTGCTTAGTGATCAGGAAGCCTTGGATATAATCTCATTCTTGTTCTATGAACCTTCTAATTTTAAAACTTTGAAAGTGGAATTTAATCACCTAGATAAGAATAAAATATCAAGTTATGTTACTAGTTTCTGGGAGTTTGGTATTATAAAAGTAAATAAAAATAATAAATATCAGATAACAAAGACTGGTAAGAAGTTTCTTCAACTTACAGTTCAACTAGCGGTTGAGTCTCTTATGAGTCAAGAGATTACAGATGAAAAGATGAAAAAGATACTAATACAGAGGATTGGAGAGAAAGAACTTCAAAGATTTAGGAAAGAAAGACAAGAGAATAAAGCTAAGGGCATTCAAATTGGTATCAGATGTTAACAACTTATCTCTTTTCCCATTTTATTTCAAATACCTTATAACTTTGCTTTAATATTTTATCTGCATTTACAATACTTTCTAAGTATCCTTTACATTTTCTTTTTTTTTAGGAGTGTGTTTATTGAATGCAAGAACATTACAAAAAATTATCAAACCAAAATGCCTAAAAATAAATATGATATAGTACCTAGAATCGGATTTAAACTCGAATATGATTTGAGAAGGGTAGTAAAAGATACATATCACTGGTTAAAGAAAACTAGATCAGAAACTTTAATTTGATTTGTCATGTTTTAAATACTACTTTGAATATCTAATTCTATTATGGGTACTGTAGTTGAGTGCAAGAACCTAACAAAAAAATTTGGTGATTTTCAAGCAATTGATAATGTTTCATTTACAGTCGAAGAGGGTGAGCTTTTCACACTGCTTGGCCCAAATGGAGCAGGTAAAACCACCATTGTGAAGATACTCACAGGACAACTCAGTATTACTTCTGGTGAAGCCAAAGCGCTTGGCGTTAATATCAGTGAGATATTGAAAAGTGATATGAAATACAAATTAAGTTATGTTCCCCAAGAACATCTAGTTTGGGACGATTTAACGGTTCAAGAGAATGTTACACTGATGGGTAAATTATATGGTTTAAAAAAGGTTGAACTTCACGAAAAAGTCTCGAAAATGATTGAAAACTTTGGTCTGAAAGGGCATGAGAAAAAACGTGCAGAAAAATTGTCAGGAGGTATGAAGAGAAAATTAAGCATAATTATGGCATTGATGAATGATCCATTACTACTGTTTTT
The DNA here is from genome assembly GCA_023705985.1 of Candidatus Heimdallarchaeota archaeon. Taxonomy (GTDB): domain Archaea; phylum Asgardarchaeota; class Heimdallarchaeia; order Heimdallarchaeales; family Heimdallarchaeaceae; genus 18H4-34. The sequence continues at coordinate 15,520 of BPTO01000063.1, forward strand.
AGATGAACCAACTACAGGATTAGATGTACATGCACGAACATTACTTATGGAAGACTTGAAGCGATTAAAGAATGCAGGAACAACGATAATCTTAACCACACATCTAATGGAAGAAGCTGAAGCTCTTTCTAGCCGCGTTTTAATCATAAATAAAGGTAAAATTGTGTCTATAGGTAAGGTTGAAGAGCTGATACAGAGTTATGTAGGAAAAAAGGTGCTTCAGGTGGGGCTTACAAAAGATTCAGATGATTTTGAAAGGTTCCTCAAAACAAAGAAGAAAGAAGATGCTGAATTGGATTATATTAGGATAAAAGATACTTTTTTTGTAAAAAGTGATGAAATCACAAGATTGATGGATGAAATCATGAAAATTGAATCGATTATGGACGATGTAATGGAGATGAATATTAAAAAAGGAGGTTTGAAAGAATCATTCCTCTTTATGACGCGGGAATTATATGATAATTCTACTGTTATTGTCGAAATGAAGGAGAGTGAAGAAAAATGATAGTGTTTGATTTAGCCATTATAAGAATAAAACAAGTAATTAGATCAAAGGAATTTTACTTTTATGTAATAGGATTTCCTCTTTTCTTCATGATATTATTTGGTTTTATTGGTAGAGGTTTTACTCCCACTGTTACAACACTTGATATTGGTCTCTATACAGCAGATAATCCAGTTGTAGATCCAATTACAGACGAAATGCTAGCAATGGGTAATCTGTTTACATCTGTACTCTCTGATTATAAGAGTGAAAGTGGCATTAAAATTTTTTCTACTATTTCTTATGATGAATTGGAAAAAATGGATACTGATATCCGGAATCTGGTCATCTATGGTGGGGTAGAGATTCCTTCTGATTTTTCTTCTCAAGCAAGTAATATGACGAGGTATTATGCATCATTAATATTAATTCAACAACTTACAGCTGAGTTTGAGAATAATCCCAGCGAATCTGTAAATATCTCTAATGCCATAAACCAGCTCTCAGTTTACTTAAATAGTTCAGCAAATCTTGTTCTGAATTTTCATGGAGACGTTACTCTGCAAGATACAATGCAATCATACACGTATTTATGGCAAATAATGAGTGAGTTCATTGCAAATCATTCAGTAATTCACGCTAATTCTATTTGGACAAAATTACAACAAACC
>BPTO01000064.1 GCA_023705985.1 Candidatus Heimdallarchaeota archaeon
TGGTTTGATGTAGAAACATCTTTTGGTAATCATTGGTCTGATTGGATAGGGGACGGTACATATATGATTGATACAGAGGATACTACTGATGCTTTTGGTGATTTTTTTCCAAGTGGCTCCATTATCACTCCTTATTCTGGGACCGTTGTTCTTCCTTGGATAAATACTTCAACTTCAACTTCACCTACACCTTATGCTATATTCTTCGTGTTACTTTATCTTCTTGTTACTCCTACTATTAATAGAATTAGAAAAGGGGAAAAGTAAATTCTCTTATTGCGTTTTCCCTTCCCATCATTATTTTATTTATCGGTTATTTACAAAAAAAGAATAAGAAAAGAAGTAGTTTTAGAAGTTAACCACTCCTATTAGTCTCCAGAAGAATGGTAGAACGAATACTAATAGCAATATACCAAATACATCTACTAGAAAACCTATTTTCGCCATTTCTCTAACTGTATATTTATTTGTACTGTAAGCAATCATTGTAGGAGGTGTCCCTTGAGGTAGCATAAAATCTACACTCGAACCTATTGCAGCAACAACAGCTAATAGCACTGGATCAATGTGGAACAATAATCCAAGTGGTATAACCAATGGAACGAGTATTGATGCTGAACCTGTATTTGATGCCATAAAAGTTAACACAAGAGCGACCACTGCTATTAGAGCAATGAAGATTATTTTGCTATTTATATTCAAAGTTTCTAATGAAAATGCTATAAGATCTCCAGTTCCTGATTCAGTTAATAGTACACCAAGAACTAGTCCTCCACCAAATATGAGTATTGCATTCCAATTTATATCATTAATATCTAGACCCCTTAGGACAGTACTTTTTTCGAATATTGCAGGTAAAAACAGCAGTATTGCAGCTATTATTGCTACTATTGAGGAAGAGAAAGTGCTAAATAAATACGTTTTAATTATTGCCTCTAAGAACCATAGAACTAGAGCAAAGATAAATACAGATAAAACATAAATTTGTTTTTTGTTCAATTTTCCAATATTGTCTAGTTCTTTTTGTACAGCTTCTTTAGCTATTGATATACTCTCTTTTGGAACTTTTGGTTTATAAACAACCCAAAGATAAAGCCATATTAGTGGAAGCATTAAAATCACAATAGGTAATCCAAAAGCAAACCATTGAATAAATGTAATCTGGACTCCTGCATACTGACTTAATAGAGCAATAGCAATTGGATTTGCAGGGGTTCCGATAGCTGATCCTATTCCACCTAAAGAAGCACTGTATGCTATTCCTAATATCAATGCTTTCGAATATCTATCAATTTTATCTTCATCAATTTTTTTGTTTACTTTTAGTTTGTCTGTTACAGCAACTGCTATAGGAATCATAGTAGCTGCAGTCGCAGTGTTGCTCATAAACATGGATAAAACAGCTGTAACTATCATCATCAATAGCATTAGAATCTTTGGATTATTAGGACTTAGACGAACTATATTAAGAGAAATCCACTTATCTAAACCTGTTTTATTCATAGCTTTTGAAATAACAAATCCACCAAGAAACAGGAATATTACAGGCTCTGCAAATGGAGCAAGTAGCCCTTTTGCGCTTAGACTAAGAAGCATTACTCCAGCTACTGGAATCAATAAACTTGTTGCTACTAATGGAACTGCTTCCATCACCCAAAGAATACCTACTACAAATAATATTGATAGAACTATATTGGTTTTATAGGGCATCCTTAAAGTAAGAATAACCCATTGTTGTTCCCTATAATCAGCTTTTAGTGATGAAGCTGGAAGAGTAAGATCCAAACCGTCTTCTGAACTGCTTGAAATGTCTACACTAAAGTTACCTATGCTAGGCAATGGATTAACAGTATTGTTAAATTCATCAGTAATTGAAACACGTATAACTAATTGCTTATTATATCCTGTTTGAATTTTAGGAGAATATCCTAACCATAGAGTTAAATTATCGCCTAAATCATATAATTCAATCACTTCTGGGTATGATTCATTCTTAAAAAGTTCAAAACTAAAATCTATTGTTGTATTATACTGCTCCTCACCATTATCGTAATAGATATGCAATCTTGCCTCATGAGTAACTGTTGCAACTGCACCCTTAGTAAGAGTCATAATTAGTGAAACAGCTATAATAATCATAACAACTGTTATTACAACTTTTGTTACTTCTTGCTTGGTTATTTTCATTTGGAATCCTTCTTCCAGTTCTATTATCGTTTTTAGTTTTATCTAACAACATATGGTAATGATTTTAGTAGAACTCCTCAGTTATTGCATTTATTTGTTCATCTGAAAGTTCTAGATCAGTTTTTGCAGGTATTATTCCTTGGTTTAATGCAAAATCTCTCTCCTCATAGGTCGTTGTATTTTCAATTTGATAGAAAATACCTGTAGGAAGTTTATTTCTTAAAATTCGTCTGTTTGCTAAATCCATTGCAGAATGAAAATCTTCTTTATCATGACCAAAATCTTCAACTTTCATTACTTTGTCTCTGAAGTAAGCGAATGTTTGTTTCTTATTAAAAGTAATACAAGGTGAGAAAACATCGACAAATGCAAATCCTCGATGATCTATAGCCGCTTTAATAATATTTGTCAGTTGTGTCATATCTCCAGAAAATCCTCTTGCAACAAAAGTTGCTCCTGAAGCGATTGCGACTGCTATCGGATTAATAGGATTTTCAATCGATCCTCTTGGTGTTGTTCTTGTTACAGTTCCAATAGGTGTTGTTGCTGATGCTTGACCAGTAGTCAATCCATAGACAAAATTGTTTGAAACGATTGTAATAATATCCACATTTCTCCTGCAAGAATGTAGAAAATGATTTCCACCAATACCGTAGATGTCTCCATCTCCACCATAAACTAGAACCGTCAATTCGGGATTAGCTAATCTGATTCCTGTAGCTACTGGAATTCCTCTCCCATGAACAGTTTGTAAACCATAAACATTAAGGAAATTGGGCATATGGGATGAACATCCGATTCCAGATACTAGTACTACCTCTTCTGGAGGTATCTCTAATTCTACTAGAGCTTGTCTTATTGCTCTCCATTGAGCGAAATTTCCACAACCAGGGCACCAAGTAGGTTTAAAGTCGCTTTGGTAATCCTTTATTGAAAAATTAAACTCGTTACTCATTTTGAACTACCTCCTTAACTTTATTTACTATCTGTGACGGTACTATAGGTTCACCATCATATCTTAACAAAGAATTCTTGATGTTAAATCCTGTTTTCATTCTTATATAATCTCTCATTTGTCCAGAAAAATTCTGTTCAACACACAATGTTTCCTTAGCCTTTTTTAGTATTTTTAAAACCTCTTCTGAATGGAAGGGATTGATATACATAAGATGAAGTTGATTTGCTTTAATTCCATTATTGTTCAGTATGGTAATTGCCTCTTTTACTATATTTGATGTAGATCCCCAAGAAATAATAGTTATATCAGCATCTTTTGATCCATATACTTCTGGTTTAGGTAACTCCTTCAATAGTACATCCATCTTTCTCATTCTTTTCTTCATCATATTCTCTCTGATAGGAAGAGTTGAGGGTAAACCTGCTAAGGTTGAGGCTATTGAGGTACCTTCTTCTCTTCTCTCACTTGATCCTGTAAAAAACATCCCTTCTTTCGTTCCAGGTAAAGTACGAGGAGTTACACCTGTTTCTGTTATTCTATAGCGCAGGTAGTCCTTGGGTGCTTTTTCTAAAATGGCGTATCTTTTATTCGTTCTCTTAAAATCTAATTTCTTTACTGTTGCTATTTGTTCTGAAAGATATAAATCCATTAATACAATTACTACAACTTGGTATTTTTCAGCAATTTCTAAAGCTTTAATCCCTGTAAGAAAAGCTTCGTCTATACTTTTTGGAGCAATAATAACTTTAGGGAATTCTCCTTGGCTTGCTCCATACACTTGGAAAAGATCTGATTGTTCTGTTTTGGTAGCCATACCAGTTGAAGGACCAGCTCTTTGGGAATTGATCACAACAAGAGGAATTTCCTCAATACCTGCCATTCCAATAAGTTCAGTCATAAGAGCAAATCCACCTCCAGATGTACTAGTAGCAGATCTTACCCCGCAGTAGGCTGCACCTATAGCCATTCCCACAGCTGCAAGCTCATCTTCTGTTTGTTTAACAATCATACCAAGCTTTGGTAGGTATTTTGTTAGGAAATGTACAATACTAGTGGCAGGTGTCATTGGATAACCAGAATAAAATTTGAGTCCAGCTGATAGCATTCCTAGTGCTAGTGCTTCATTTCCTCCTATAATCATTTGTCTAGCTTTCTCGTACTTACCTTTCACCCAGATAGGTGTCCACATTTTTTCTTTTGCAAAGCTTATACCTTTATCCAATGCTTCATAATTTATTTTGATAACTTCTTCTCCTTTTATACCATATTGTTCAACTATAACTTCTTTTATCAATTTTATATCCAAGCCTAATAGAAAACTTATGGCTCCAAAAACTACGCTGTTTTTTATTACTTTTATATTTGTTATCTCTTTAGCAATAGATACTGATGGTAAAGATAATTTTATTATGTCCTCCGGATATTCCAGTTCCTCTAAATCTATATTATCATTATCGTAAATTACTCTAGCACCTGAGTTGACTAATGGGTTGTGCAATTCTGCTACATGTTTGTTTAGTAAGACAATTATATCTGCATCCTCCCCCACTGAGAGGACTTCTTTATCACTGAATCGAATTTGATAACTATTATAGCCACCTCTAATTACAGATTGGTAACTCCTGAAACCTAAAACATTCATGTTATGCTTCTTTAAGATTTTACCAAATAACAAGCCCAAAGAGACCAATCCATCTCCTGCACTACCAACAAACCGAACGACTATATCTTCCTTCATTATGTAATCCTTCTAAATTGTCTATTACACCATTCTGTTACTAACATAAAAAGCATTGTGAAACGACTTCTATTTCAGAGAAAATATTAGTTTAACCACAGAGATAAAAGTCCTATCTCCAAAGGAAGGAAAATTAACCCAACTAATGTTAGAAGAGTGATGTATCTACTAGTAATAGTATCATCAAGCTCAAAATATCGTGCATAAGCTGTATTGGCAACTGCAGGAGGAGATAAGCTCTGAATAGCTAAAGGTATTTTAGCTGCAACGATAGGTAAGGGAAGAAAATAAAGAATTAGAACACCCAACAGTCCACCACCGAATCTAGTAATAATCCCCCTACCAAGGGCGACTTCTTTCCATTCACTTCTTTTGGGAATTTTGAAACTTAAACCAACTAGTGCAAGCATTATGACCATGGTTACATTTTGAAAAACAGTCAGAGCGATATAATCGTTTGTTGGAACCGTACCTATAATAGAGCGCAATATTATACCTAAAATCATTCCTAGTGTTGGTGGAAATAAAAACATATCTAGTAAAATCCTTACAATAGATTTTCTTTTAGTTGATTCACTTGATTTACCCTTAGTTGATCCGAAAATAACACCAATAATAACTCCTAAACTGTTACGTAGTAACATATTAGCAATAAGAAAAACAGTTGCTGTAAGTAAACCCTCAGTACCTACAAGTGCTAGAATTATGGGAAATGGGTAAAATAATGCGTTCATGAAAGTAACGGTGCTTAGTTCTGCTCCTTTTTCAGCTTTGGTCATATTAGTTTTCTTCCTTATCATTAACCAATCAATAATTAATGAAAAAATACAAGAAAGAAAACCTATCAGAAGTATTAATCCCCACGAAATAGATGCTATATCATCAATACCTAATATAACGAAGACAAGAAGAACTGGAGTTAATATATTTATACCAGCAAAAGTAAGCCATTTGCCTAATTTCTCTGATTTTGACCATTTTTTTAATAGGAAACCTGCTATAATCCCTCCATAAATTATACTGATATTTAAAGCAAGTACTCCTAATTCAGAGAAATCAACCATTGAAAAGAAGAACAAGCTTCTTGTTTTAAACTTTTTTTTAACACAATAATAAGAAAAACTAATAAAATCGAGTTTAGAACAATATTCTAGTGGTCATCTAGTTTTAGTTAAAAACGATCAGCAGAAGAAATAATAGAAAAGAATTCTTAACTGAGATAAAGTTTCTTAAGAGACTTTAATAATGAAGTATAGATTGGAAAGCTCTTTTCTTCAGACTGATCTTTAGCAACTAACAACTCTTTCAGATTCTGTGTTGCTTGAAAAATGATGGTTGGTGCAGTCGTCTCGATAAATGGTCTCTGTTGCAACAGATATCCTTGAAACGAAGTGTTGTAAATTGTGCAAATCTTCACAAGCATCTTTCCTTCTTCTTGAGAGGTCATAGAAGTATCATTTGTTTTTATCCATTTCCAATTTCCTTCCATACTAGCTAACCAAATATTTAGCATGAAACCATGGAGATCTGATGGACTTCCGAATTTGAGATAATTATTCATGAAAACAGTTAATTGTCCTAATGTGTTCAAAGCTTCAACATCGTTTTCTACTAGCTGAATTGCAAGAAAGAAGTCTTTTTGGAATTCATTTATTTCTTTCAATATATCTTTTGATATCTTTAGATGTTCATCTTTTGTTTCTTTAATATCATCGTAGCTATTTCCTATGAAATTAAAACCATCAATAATTGCATCTAGTTTGTTCTGTTTATCAGCCTTGTATTTTAGTTCTTTAATATATTTAGAGATTTTATCATTTATTTCATCCAGCTTCTCTTCGATTTCTTTATCTGTTACTTCGATCTTTTCTGGAGGTATAGTTTCACCTTTCATTGAGCTATTATGTTGTTTCAATGCCTTAATTGATTCCTTTAAGTTAGATCCTGTTAGCAGTCTTTGGATTGTTTTTGCAACAAGATAGTTTCGTTCTTTCTTGTTTTTAGTTTTTGAGCTTATTACTGCTAGAAGGAAATTTAAAGCGTTTGAAACAATACGATATGGATCCAATTTTGTATTACCTTTCAGAGCTTGGGGAGAGAAATCTAGATCGACCCATTCCATCAGAGCTTGGCTTACAATTGAAAATGGAGGATTAATCGCTGTAAATAGTGGAATAGTTGAATAACTATTTGCTAGGGAAAGTAAGACATCTTGGTATCCAAAACTCAACATCTTCTTTGGTTTTTTAAATGAAAGTTCTAATCCACCATATAGAAATTGTATGGAATAATAGTATAACAAGTGTTTATTGAGACTGATAGAACCAATACTTTCTGCCTTATAGTCTTCTCCATTTCTTAGTGCCTCAATAAGACCTTCATTTTTCATAACTTCAGCTCTTTCAGCAAGTTGAGATAGTTCTTTTACTAGCTCTTCATCTTCTGGATAAACATGGTCTAGAATTATAAATAACCAGTGAATAAGATAGTTGTATAGATATTTGTCTTTAATCAGGATAGATCTCCAATCAAGCCATTGAGTAATTTTATTTGAAAAGATTTCATTCATTTTTTCAATAGTTTCGTTTGTAATATATTTTGCAGAATATCTTAGAGGAAAAATAGATACTGGTTTCTTTTCTTTAAACAATATTTGCTCGATATCTCTCAATATTGTGCTAAAAATCAATTCCAAATCCATAATAGAGTATCTGTTTATTACTTTCGATTCTTTCCAATAATCAGTAACACAGGTGCCTTTTCTTACAAATATAGGCTTAAGGATCATTTTCAAAAGAGGTTCAAAGAAGATTTTTCCTTCTCCATCCAATTCTTGGAAGAACACATCTGGTTGAATTTCGAATGTTAGATAATATTGAATTAGATAAGAATGAAAACCTGTTCCCTGCAATTCTTGTTTATCTAGATAATAATGAATAGCTTGGACAGTTTCAGGAGAGTTTTTCTTTATTTTATTAATGTTAATATCAGAGGGTAATTCTAGTAATTGCTTTTTTTGGTCACGGGGAAAAAGATATTTGCCTTCTTTTTCAAATGCTAAAACTCTTTTCTTTGGTAATGCACCAAATGAGATAGATTTTCCTTGTAATTCACCTTTAAATAATTCAATATCCATTGTTTTACTGTCCTTATAATGCTAACTAATCTGAAAACACTACTGTGTTTTTATGTGTTGAGTTTGTTATACTATCATATTAATGTTTTCTGAGTTTATATAGGGAAAACTAAAGAATCTTATGATGACCAAAGTCTTGCGGACAGAAATAATGGAGGTACGACGAAATAAAGAGTTGAGCAAGCTTTGTCATCAGACTAAGAATCTCTACAATCGAGCAATTTTCCTGATAAAAGAACAGCTGAAGAAAAGCGACAAAATCTTGTTCTACAACGACTTGGATAGACTCTTAAAGGGAGAGCATTGTTACAAACTTTTACCTGCCCACACAGCTCAACACGTTCTCAAATTGCTGACAAGGAACTGGAAAGCTTACTTCCAAGCTCTGAAAGAGTGGAAGAAACAGCCTAACAAATTCCTCAGTTGTCCTCGCTCTCCCTATTTCAAGAAACCTTCGGGGGAAACCATCGCTATCTTCAGTAACCAGCAAGCGAGAATTGTCAATGGGTGGGTGGTATTGCCAAAAAAAGTTAAGTTCACAATCAAGACTCGATTAACAGCTCATGATGACTTGCGAGAAGTGCGTGTCATCCCCAGAGGAGTAGGATACACCATCGAACTTGTTTATCACAAAAATCTTCCAAAGGCAAAGAGGAAGAAGAAGAACAGAAAGGGTTCCATCGATTTAGGGTTAACCAACCTCGTGACTTTTGTGGATAACATCGGATCACGTCCGATTGTCATCAAGGACGAGGGTAAAGGGATAAAATCAGTCACACAATATTATTTGAAAGAAGTAAAAAAGTTACAACAGCAGTATACATCACAACAACGAAGACAATTACAAGAGAACCAACTAGTCTATGGTCAGAATTTTTATTGTCTCCGCCAACACTGGAGGTGGAAGGTAAAAGATTGGTTACACAAAGTGAGCAAGTTCCTTGTTGACCTCTGTGAAAGCAGAGGTTTACACACCGTCTACATCGGTTATAATCCTCTCTGGAAACAGCAACTTAGGTTGAGAAAGAAGACTACTCAACTCTTTGTCATCGTTCCCTTTGACAAACTCATCAAACTCCTTACCTACAAGGCTGAAGAGAAAGGGATAAAGGTTGCACAAGTAGAAGAATCTTATACCTCTAAATGTAGTTTCCTAGACAATGAGTCTCCCCAGCACTGTGCTCATTATAAAGGGAAGAGAGTGCACCGAGGGTTGTTTCGTTCCGCAACAGGTTTGTTGATAAATGCTGATGTTAACGCTGCTTACAACATCTTACTTAAAGGCGATCCGCAAGCATTACCTAAACGTAATGTGGGCGGGGTAGGAGGGTACGTGGTTTACCCCCTTAGAGTGAGCTACCCAGCAATGAAGCTCTAAGAAAGATCGTGTTATATGACAATATGACAAAATTAAATCATGTGTTTCTTTACCATTTACATTATCAAGATGAGTTAAGGATATATGGTAAACTTTTAAATCTCAAATAAATTCAAGTGAATATCCATGAAATTTTCATCCTTTCTTTCTACTAAAGGACATCACATTGATGATACTGTTGATTTAAAAAAAGGAACACTTGCTTGGGGTATAAGAGCTAAAAATAAGGCTAAAACCGTTCCAGGTTTTATCAATGCTACCATTGGAAGTGCTACTGACGATGACGGTTCTCTTCTAATTCTACCGACAATAAAGAAGGAAATAAATGAGTTAACAAGCGATCAACTTTTTGGTTATGCTAATGTTAGAGGTCAAAAAACCTTTGTCAAACATTGGAAAGAAGACACATTAAGTACATTTCCAGAAAAGTTAGTTGAGAGAACTGATCAGCTTTCAACTCTACCAGTCACAACTTGTGGTGGTTTGACAGCTGGTCTTTCGATAACAGGGCAATTATTTCTTGAAGAAAATGACTCTTTATTAGTTCCCGTTTCTCGATGGAGAAATGTTGACAATATTTTCTTTAGGAATTTAAATTTACGCGAAGAAAATTACAGATTAATCACCAAAGAAGGTAAGCTATGCTTTGAGAATCTTGTTGAAAAAATAGAAGAAAAAGAGAAAACTGGTAAGAAAGTAGGAATCTATCTAAACTTTCCAAATAATCCTTCTGGTATTAGTCCATCTTTTGATCAACTCAAAGTTTTACTAGAAAAACTAGAGGAAGTTAAAACATCAGTCATAATCTTTCTTGACGATGCTTATGAGGGATATGTATTTGAAAAGAATGTTATTAACCACTCAATTTTCCCCTATTTAGTAGATCTTAATGATAATGTTCTTACTGCAAAAATCGATGGGATATCAAAAAGATACTGTGCTTATGGAATGAGATTAGGTCTAGTAACATTAGGATTTGGGAAACATAAAGGTCAAGAGCTAAAGGAACAATCTAGGGAGCTATTAGCAAAAGCAGCTAGAACGATAGCATCTAGTTCACCAAGAGGGATACAAGAAGTTTTAGCTAAAATCTTCTCAGACGAAGAGAAGAAACAACAGCTTTTGAGAGAGAAAAAGCAGGTCTTTGATATCATCGAATCGAGGTACAAATTAACAAAAGAGATAACAAAGAAAAATGGTCATCCTTATTTCACTTCTGTAGATTTCAACTCAGGATTTTTCTGTTACTTCATTGTTAACGACAATAAATCTGCTTCCGCTTTAGGAGAGGAGATACTGGAAAAAGGTCTAGGCATCGTCCCGTTTGAAAATAAAGATACAGGCTTAAATGGTATAAGAATGGCTTTCTGTTCGATTAAAAGGGAAAATATTTCTAGAGCTCTAGACATTCTCTACTCAACGTAAGAAGAAATCTTTTTCTTTTAAATATCCACTAATAAAGTTTGCAGATTCATTATTAATTAAGAATACTTAAATATTAACTAGTGTATTAGCTCATTAATGAGAGTTCTTGACACATATCACAAATGTTTTTCCGTCATCACAATCATCATTATTAGTATTTTTGTTAATCCTTCAGTCATCGCAGGTACACTGGATTTTTGGAGCAGTTACAGTGACACTTATGTTTACAAAGGAACAAGGTCATACTATGCTGTTTATCCTGATCCTCTCAACAACATATATGATTGGCAATATGATATTGCACCTGTCGAACTACTTAGTGTTTCTATAGATCGAAATGTTGTCAATTTTCGTTCAAAGGATATTTGGCTGCATTTTATGGGATTGCAAGATTTAAATACTTCAGAACAATATGAAACATATAAACAAAAAGTATGGGATTATGATAATGTTACAGAAACAGGGAAAGCTGCTATTGTCTATCTAGAAAATGAGAATGAAGTTTGTCTAACTGATGCTCAATATAATCCTATTACGACAAAAATTAAGATACCTGTTGATGTAATTGAACTATTTGATGAATGGATTTATTCGTATATCTGGGGTATCTGGTTTTTGCCTACAGAATCACTTGATTTTTCATTCGTTACGGATTATTCTAAATATAATAATGAAACTACAACTAGCGATGGTCAAAGCTCATATACGCGAACTGTCTCTGTAAAGATTAAAAATCACTTCTGGCTGAATTCTACGTTATATAAGGGCTGGAAAATTTCCACTATAGAAGAAGAACAAGTGATTGTAAATGGAACAGTTAGCTGGAACAATCATTATGAAAGATTGATATGTTACTTAGAAACTGGAATTTTGTATAATTATCATGTAGATTATGAATACAATAGCTATAAACCCTACAATCCAAATATTACCTCCAATTTTAGCATTTTTCTTGATGAACCTTATCTTCAAGAAGGGATAATCTCTAGCTGGTTACTTATTCTGCTCACAGTCGGAACGACAACTATTGTCTGTTCCGCGATTGCTCTCTTAGTCTGGAAAAGAATAAAAATATGAAAACTAGCAAACACATAATGATTGAGATTTTCAGGTTTGAGAAGTAAATCCAAAATATATGCTGTTTCAAGAGCGTGAGACAGGCTTAATTTCTACTAGCTAAGGTAAAACCAGATATATTTCTCTATTTTGATTTGAGAATATTTCATTTTTAGTTCCTGAAATTTTGAACTATTTAAGCCCTCAATATGCGTAACTTTATACTTCTGGAGTTTTATCCAATAACCTGAGTTCACTCTAAAACCAAATTTTCTAAACTCATTTTTTAAGAAATTATGAAATTTCTTACCTTCAGGATCAGCATCTAACAATAAAATAATTTGATAATCTTTGGAATATTTAGCCATGATTCCTTCCGAAAACTCTAATAGAGGGGGAGAAAGAATTTCTATTGGGTAATTAATTTCCCAGAATTTTAGAGCTTCTTTATCTTTTGCTCCTTCAACTATTATAACAGATTCATACTCATTCTGAAGTCTGTCGATAAATTCAAAAAAATCTTCTACAGGGAATTCCATTAAGAAATAATTAGTGTATAATTTATATGTTTATAGAATAAGAAGGAAAAAGGAAAAAAGGAAAATCTATTTTAATGCTTCTTCAGCCTTACCTTTGAAAATCTTCCACAATTTCATCTTCGAAGCTTCACCTGATTTAATCATTGCAAAGTTCTCATATTGTCTTGATAGAACTACCACAGTTAGAGCAAAGAGCGTTATCATCGCTACTAGTGGTATTTGATCGGCTACAAGAGCGAAATTTGTATCAGAAATTGGAGTAATATACCATTCCCAGAAGTATAGAACTATACCCATAGTGAAGAAGTTGACAATGTAAGTAATAGCACTGTAAAGTACAATCGATCCAATTACAAAGAAGCCTACTAACCAAATTGGGATGTAAATAGGATTAAAGAATATTAACACACCCATACTTGTTGCGACACCTTTTCCACCAGGTGAAAATAACCAGATATTCCAATTATGGCCTAAGACAGCCGAAGCTCCTGCAAATGCTATCACCCAAGGATCTCCATTTGCAACTTTAAATGAGAGGTATTGCACTAGTAACATTGCCAGATAGCCCTTAAGCACATCAAAAACCAATATTACTACACCCATTGAATATGAAAACCAATCAGGTTTCCCAGCTTGTTTCAGGGCTCTAATCAGATTCCTTCCACCAACGTTTTTTGAACCGACTGTTCGAATATCCAAACCCTTGAGAAGAAGTTTGCATAGAATGTAAGCTGAGGGTAATGAGCCGAATAGATAGCCTATTGCAACTGCCCAAACAACATCTACTGTTACCATGATTGCATTGTTAATTAACTTCTTTAAAAACTTTATTCGGTAAAATTCTTACGTTTTAAATTCGTTTACAAATCGAATTCAATAGAATTCTTCCATACAGCTTTTCTTTTTTCTTTTTAATCACAAGAAATATAACTTCTTTATTTTAGAAAGAACTATGGATATTGTAAAGATTACTGAGAAAGAAAACCTCCTCAAGGCAGCTAAACTAGCTCACTTATGTTTTCATGATCCACACGAGAAAATGGAGAAATACTTCTTAGGAGTCAAAGAACATGATTTACGAGGTATTTTTGAAGGAAATAACCTTATAGCAGGAGCAGCTTCAATTGATTTTGAAATATTCATTAGAAATCAGCTGTTCAAATGTGCAGGAATTGCTGCTGTTATGACAGATCCAATTCATAGAAGAAAGGGATTAGTAAAGAAATTAATGAATGAACTTTTATTTGACAAATTTAAAGAGGGTTACCCTATCAGCGCTTTATGGCCTTTCGAACACTCTTTCTATCGTAAATTTGGATTCGAAAGTTGCGAAAAACCGCTTCGATATAAATTCAAACCTTCTGAAATAATAGATAATCTTGAAGCTGATTCATCTATCAAAGTAAGAGAAATTACAGACGAAAGTGACTTTCCACTTTTAAATCTGATTGCTAAAAATGCGAAAAACAAGTATACTAGAATTATTGGTAAATATGATGCATGGAAACTTCTAGGAGATCTTTCAGGTTTTAAGATATTCATTTTTGAAAAAAACAACGAACCAATTGGTTACATAACTTTCAAATTCAAGAAAATAAAAGAATGGGTTAATCATATGATTATCATGGATTTTGCTTTTAAAGACATATCAACAAAACATGCAATTCTCAGGTTTATGAAAAATTTTGAGAGCGATATGAGCTTCATTGAAATGACAATTCCATATGAAGAAGAGATGATTAGCTACTTGAAGAGCTATGGTTCCGAAAATCAATTCTCTTCTTGGCCAGCTATGGTTAGAATCCTCAATATTGAAATCTTTTTCCAACAGCTTGAATTCTCTAAAAAACTAAACAAATCATTATACATGAAAATCGAAGATCCAGTTATCGAAGAAAATGCAGGAACTTGGAGCTTAACTATAAGTGATGGAAAATGTGAAATTGAAAAGATAGGAGAGAAAACTATTGCTAAAGAGAGTTTGCTTGAACTTTCTATAAACCAACTTACGCAAATAGTAACAGGATTTGCAACAGTTAAACAGGTTTTAGAAGCAAAAAAAGAGAATATACCACAAGAATGGATCGAACATGTACTTTTTCCAGCAAAAGCTACTTCAGTTCAGTTATGGTTTTAGAAAGATTTTTCGATAAAAGAAAGATAAAGAAGTTTCAACTATAGAAATCTTCTTCATCTCTTATTTTGACATCGCCTTCTTTGAGCATCGGTTCTACGTTATAGACTACTTTTCCCTTCCAATAATACTCACCAGTACGATAAATAGGATTTTTCCTCATATAAGCCAGAGAACTTCTAGGTATTTCGTGTTTAGTACTTATTGTACTCATTGTAACATTATCTTCGAACATCTGGAAAATTTCTATAATCCTAGGACGCCATTCTTCATCAACCATTAGTTTTCCATCAAGAATTTTGTAACCTACAGGAGGTCTGGACATAATCTTATTTTCATTGATTCTTCGTTTAATGCCATACATACGTTTCTGTCGGTATTTTTTCAGTTCCTCTTCACCAAGAATGTCATAAATTCTCGTAACTAGTGTTTCATCTGATTCTTCTGTCGCTCGAATTTCCACCCCCAAACTTCGCAAAACTACCGAAGCATAACCTAACATGTCAACTTCCCTTGAAATTCTATCTCGAGTTTGAACCCATATCTCTCTTATTGGATCTCCAGCATTATTCTTATTGTATTCAGCAATATATGCAAGTAATTCTTTGTATGCTGGTCTTTGTTCAACATGACTATCACCCGAAATATCTTCATCTACAAAAGTCTTCAAAAGATGTCTATATCCGATTTCTTTGAGTCTTTTTTCAATTACATCCTTTTGCGTCTCTAAACCTGATTCTTGATCAGCAGTACTGACTCTTATGTAAACTATTACATTAATATGCATAGTATATAAGAAGGTGACCTTTTCATAATACTCAATATCATATAGAGAACATAGGGTGAATACAAAATGTCTATATAATTTTGTCGGTAATTTGGAAGAAACAAGGTCTCATTCAACTTGAAGGTGCGGGTCTCATATTTATCCAATTCACTTTATTCATCATTACACCAAGACCTAATTCCCTTGTTATTTGACAATGGTTACTAGGTGATGCAGTATTTTTAGTATCTAAACCATAAGAAAAAAGAAGTAAAACTGTAAATATTACTATTATCATTTTATTAGAAAAAGCTATTCTCCTATTCATTGAATACTTCTCCTTTTAATTATTTTTCAAACGTTGTACCGCAGGATGGACAAAATTTGAGCGATTTGTTGACTTTTTCTCCACAGCTAGAGCAGTATTTAAGATCCTCTTCATCTGTTGAAACAGGGACTTCAGTGAAATCTTTGCTAATCTGTTCTGCAGGTTGTGGGGGAACAATAACTGGAGTTAGAACTGCTTTTTCGGGTTTTTCTTTAGGTAAAATAACCTTTTCACTAATAGGATGAATAAAGTGATAAATTTGATTTAAACCGACAATAAAACAAATGACAGCAATATTTGAGAATATTATATTAATAATGTTTAATGATAGGTGTACCCTTCCATAATAAGAATTTAGTGATACTATTGTGTGTTCTATTAAGATTACAAACAAAATAACTTGAGAAATAAGAAACCACCAATATTGCTTCTCCTTTTTAGTGAAATATCCCTTATCATGAAAGATTTTCAAAACTTTTACCATATACCAGCTACCTATTATCATCAGTATTAAACCAAGAATTGCTGTAATTCTTAATGATAAAACGAGAACACTATAATAATATATAAGTGAAAACACCACACTTGCTATTCCAAAAATTGTTGTCATGAATATTCCAATACTCAACGTTATTCTACTAATTCTTGCTTCTATTGATACATCGATATCATATTTAGATAATTCCATGAAACTATTTATGAAGCGATAAAAGGAGACTAAAAAGACAATCAAAAAGATAA
The DNA here is from genome assembly GCA_023705985.1 of Candidatus Heimdallarchaeota archaeon. Lineage (GTDB taxonomy): Archaea > Asgardarchaeota > Heimdallarchaeia > Heimdallarchaeales > Heimdallarchaeaceae > 18H4-34. The sequence continues at coordinate 16,387 of BPTO01000064.1, forward strand.
CACCAATAATTAAAATAATACCACAAACAATAACGAAAACAAAATTCGCAGCAAAGACAACTGGTGATAATGCTGATGATATGATAACTAAAGATACAATTGCCCATTTTATTGATTCTTTTACTCTCTTCTGCATTATGTTTATATGAATATCAAAATTCGTCTCTGTTTT
>BPTO01000065.1 GCA_023705985.1 Candidatus Heimdallarchaeota archaeon
CATCGATTATCTTGAGGAAGTCGCCCACGCATACTGATTGCGACGGCTCTAGCACTTCGACCAAGTTTGCTAATTGCGGATGCACCTACAACTGCCCTAGATGGATCAATACCAGCCCTAGTTCTTGAGATTATTAAAGAAATGCAGAAAAAACTTGGTTTAGCTATGATGCTCATAACTCACAACTTAGGGGTAGTAGCAGAAATTACTAAAAGAGTCCATATTTTCTATGGTGGAAGAGTTGTAGAATCAGGTCCAACAGAGGATGTATTCATCAATCCTCAACATCCATATACAAGGGCACTTTTTGATAGTATACCATCAATTGAAAAAGATAAAACACGTTTAGAAACAATACCAGGAAACGTTCCTCGATTAATTAACCCACCAAAAGGTTGTCGTTTCCATCCTAGATGCAAGTATGCTACAGAAATCTGCTCTCGAGAAAGACCTGAAGATGTCTGGTTAGGTCCTAAACGACGTGTTGCATGTCACCACTACGAAGAACTAGATTTAGATGTAGATGAAAAAACAATACGAGAACGAGTTAAAATTAAGGAAGAAGTGTAAAAATGGCATCAACATTTGAAGAATACGAAACAATCGATTTATTCTCATCTTGGGACTCTAAAAAACAACCAGTCGTTCAATTGAACAACCTTAAAAAATGGTTTCCGGTTAGTCAACAATCGCTCTTATTTTCCAAAGTTGTAGCTAACATCAAAGCTGTTGACGGTGTTCAACTCTTTGTAAATAAAGGAGAAACTCTTGGACTAGTTGGAGAATCAGGTTGTGGTAAGAGCACTACAGCTAGAGTAACAGTTAAGCTAGAGGAACCCACTGAAGGTTCGGTTTATTTTAAAGGTGTAGATATCTTTCAACCAATGACAAAAGAAGAAGAACTGGTGATTAAGAGACAATTACAAATGGTTTTTCAAGATCCTTACTCAAGCCTTAATCCCAGAAAAATGGTTCTTGATATCATTAAGGAACCTTTTGATATACACTTCCCAGACATGTTATATGAGGAAAAAGAATCAAGGGTGCTTGAAATACTAGCGAAAGTAGGATTAGAGGATTATCACGCACTTAGATATCCCCATGAGTTTTCTGGAGGACAAAGACAAAGAATAGGGATTGCAAGAGCATTAGCTATTCACCCAGAAGTATTGTTACTAGATGAACCAGTAAGTGCACTAGACGTTTCAGTTCAAGCACAAATCCTTAATCTACTACATGACTTGCAGAAAGAGCTTAATCTAACATTCATGTTTATCGCTCACGACCTGAGTGTTATTAAACACGTTTCCGATCGTGTAGCAGTAATGTACTTAGGTAAAATAATGGAACTTTCGCCAACGGGAGATCTATTTAGAAAAACAGCTCATCCTTACACTGTTTCACTTCTCTCAGCAATTCCAAGACCGGATCCAAGGATTAAAATGGATAGAATATTACTAGAAGGAGATGTACCAAGTCCGATAGATCCACCACCTGGTTGTCCATTTAATCCTAGATGTTGGAAAGCTCAAGAAATATGCTCCAAAAAAACACTAACTCTTGATGAGATTCGTCCTGATCATTATTGTGCATGTTTCTTCCCTGAAATTTAAACAGTTTTTTTCCTTTTCTTATTTTATTTAGCTTAAGGATAACATATTTATTTAGTATCATCTTTTCAAAATTGATGCTAGCTACTCAGTATTTTAAAAAACGCAGCTATACCTTTCGTGGCTTTACTCGAGATGTAATAATGTTACTTCGAAAATCTGCACGAATCCGCGATTCTATGAAGTCTGGGAGAATTAGCACTCAATTTCGAGAGCGTATTATGCTAGCTGTAACTGCAGTAAATGGGTGTGTATATTGTGAGTGGGCTCATACAAAAGTAGCCCTTGAACAAGGTTGTACTAATGAGGAGATAAAAGAAATTATGGACCATGATTTTGATTCTTGTGATCCCTATGAAGTTGTTGGTCTTGCATTTGCACAAAGCTATGCAGAAACAGAAGGATTGCCACCTGAAGAAGCTTATCAAAAACTTTTTTCCCATTACGGAGAGGAAAAAGCAAATGATATCATCCTATTCATTAAGATAATAACAATTGGCAATCTATTAGGAAACACTTTTGATGCTTTTGAGAGCAGGTTACGTGGTTTACCACCAGAAAAGGGGTCATTTTTCTTCGAATTTTATATTTACATCCTTGGATTCCCATTCTTTAAAGGGTTTAAAAGGAAATCAAAGAAGAAAAGAGAAGAACAATGATTTTAGATTTTTTTCTGCTAAATATTACCTAATATTCTTCTTCCAAATTTACTTCATTCAAAAATATTTTTTCTCCTCTTACAAAACGAGCAATATTTTCTATCTGTTCATCCCACCGCTTAAGATCACCCATTGGAGAAGCTCCTCTGTGAGGTGAGAGAATTACATTGTCCATCTTATGAAAAGGATGTTTCGTAGGATATTTCTTACCATCTCCTGCAGGTTCAGGTTGATAATTATACCATACATCGATAGCTGCACCTGCAATAATTCTGTCTCTAAGAGACTCAAACAGACTCTTTTCATCAATTACCGCACCTCGTCCAACATTGACAAGCAATCCATCTTTTCCTAATAACTCCAATTCTTTACTTCTAATCATTCTTTCAGTCTTTGAAGTAAGAGGTACAGCGATAATCAAAACATCAATATCTTCCAAGAATTCATGCAATTGATTGTAACCAAATGTTTTAACTTGTGTTGGTAGAGTATTTTCTTTTTTATTCCAATCTCTACGAAGAATGTTAAAATCTACATCAAAACTAGAGAGAAAGCGATGAACTTTCTTGTTAACAGCTCCATAACCAAGCAAACCTATTGTTTTTCCCCATAGTGGAGTTGACTCAGCAAAGTTGTCTCCACGTCTCCACAAACCTTCTTTCATCCAATTATGATGTAATATTATCTTATTAGTTAATGATAACAACAAGGCAACAGCATGTTGAGCCGTAAAATAAGAATTACCATGACCATTTACAAGAATTATTTCTCTTTCCTTTGTGACATCACTAAACAGAGGTATAAGATGTTGAACCCCAGCTCCCGGATTGATGAACAATTTCAAATTCTTTGCTTCCTCTAATAACCTCTTTGTAGGTCTCCAACCCATAATAATCTCTGGTTTATATTCTTTGATAAGTTCAAGAAATGAATCCTCTTCTCTATCGGGTGGAATAATCAGATTTACCTGTGGATATTTCGCTAATCCATCCGTCAGATAATTTAACAGCTTTTCATTAGGTTGCCAAATGCATAAGACATTAACTTTGTGTGTTTCCTTCATTCAAATCCAAATTCCTTCTATGTCTTATCTTACAAAAATCTTTCACACGATATCAAAAACTGAGCACTGTATCTGCATTATGAATAAAGCTCTTTAAATATACAATATCAAATTCATACAATGCTAAATGTAACTTCTGAGTAGAAAAAGTAAAACCATAAGAAAAAAAGGTTTAAAAGTTAAAGGGAAAAAGAAGAAACGGCAAAAAAATAACAAGCCACCCTAGCTTAGTCGGTAGAGCGTTCGGCTGTTAAGAAAAAACAGTACACAGAAACCGGACGGTCGCAGGTTCAAGTCCTGCGGGTGGCGCCAAAAATTTATTAAAGAAAATTCAGCCTCGGTGGCTCAGAGGTAGAGCGTCTGACTTGTATTGTGTTATTTCACATCAAGACATCAGATGGTCGGGGGTTCAATTCCCTCCCGGGGCTCCACAAAACATCTTTATTCAAACATTTTAATACAAGAAATATGAATATTTAAATAATTAGTAGTTATATTATATATAACAAAATGCACCAAATAGCCACCATTTTAATTGTTTCATCAGTTATTATTATTGTTCTTTTCATCATTTATGCAAGAATATACAATATCAGAAAAAATGGTGTAAAAACACAAAGAAAGGAAAAAGCGGCTTTAAATGAAATAAAAAATAAGGAAACGTTTAGGCAGAGAATAAGAAATGCAATTCCCAGACAATGACTCACTATTCATTATTTATTTTTAGCTCAATACATCACTAACATTTAACAGAAAAATTGTGGCTTTTATATATTTAACTTTTGTAAATACTTTGAGAATCACAAAAAGTGTTTCTCACACAAGGAGCCCATTAACATTATCCTTAAGGGAGATGGGAAGTAAGAAAACCCCCTATTTCACTCTTCATCTTCTCCCATCTTCTTTTAGGAAATTATGGAAAGGAAGGAGGAAAAATGATCTCATCCACAGCTTTTCCTATAGTTCTCACTTTATTCTTATTTTTTATATCTGATATCACTAATAAATTTCGCTTGAAAAATACAAATAATACCTCCTCCCTGTGATAAACTGTCTTAAAATAGAGGAACACGCGTTTTTTACCTAAGCACTATCAGCTGTGACTATTTCCATTAACCCTAGTATTTCATCGATTTTGCCTTCTAAGTCTATTCCTACTATTCCTGCAAGCGCTAGTGTGCTTAACAAACTCTCAACCAGTTCGTCCTCTATTGCAGGATCACATTCTAATCCCACACAGTCATCCATTATCTGATTTGCAAACACATTCAACATTCTTTCACCTAGTATTCGGCTAGGTGTTTTTGGAATGCTCAACACATCCATTTGTTTAACACTATTTCTACTATTTATCAGTTCCAACAGTTTTCTTTGTGCTTCGTTTATCGTTACCATTTTCCTCACTTACTACTTTCAGTTTTCTCTATATATAGCAAGATAACATTACTTAAATACTCGTCTATTATATTTGCTTAACGCTTTACTTTTCCAATAGAAATTTTAGTAATAAAAGATTAAGTGAAGTAAAACCAGAAACGTGCATCTTAGAGCCCCTAAACCGCAAATACAGTGCTTTCCACTGGAAGTGATGGGGATGGGCTGTTTCAAGCGTTTTTGTACTCAAAATGCGAGTTTAGCGCGCCTAACACGGTTTTTCGAACGTGTTATTGTCGGTTTTTGTAATACCAAGATAATAATGTAGAAACTATTCTCTCTTTATGACGTGATATTAAACCTACTAAATAACTAGATCAAAATAACTGTAAAACAACTCAAAGCGGCGTAAAATAAGGATGAAATAAGTAAAGAATGATTTTTTTGAGGAAAAGATTTGAGATTTTCAAAAAACGATTCAAACGCCAATATGTGTTGTGTACTTATGTAAAATGCTGCGCTAAACGAACTCTTGCATATCGAAATCTTAAAAAAAGGGTCTCCCGATTGAATAATGTAAGTTTTACAGGGCCGGTAGATCAGCTGGAAGATCGCTTCGCTTGCATGTATAGAGTAACACTTTATTTCAAGATCCGAAGAGGCCTCGGGTTCAAGTCCCGACCGGTCCACCAAACTCTTCTTGAGAAAGCTTTTTTTTCCCTTAAATAAATTTAGTTTTGATTATATGTTATCTGTTATTGTACCTGTTTATAACGAAGAGGAAAATATTATTCCTCTCTACAATGAAATAGTTCATGTAATGACCACCCAAACGCAATATTTCGAGATTATTTTCGTTGATGATGGCTCAACTGATACCACGTTATCACAGTTACGCTCTCTACTAACAGGAAGAGACTCTCATCTTAAAATTGTTCAATTGCGAAAAAATTTTGGTCAAACAGCTGCACTTGTAGCTGGTTTCCATTCAGCAAAGGGAGACATTATTATTTCTTTAGACGGAGATGGTCAGAACGACCCTAGTGATATTCCTAAGTTGCTTTCCGCGCTTACAGGTGATTTTGACGTAGTTTGTGGCTGGAGATTTAAAAGGGATGACTCTTTCATTCTGAAATCAATTCCATCCAAAATTTCAAATTTTCTCAATAGACACCTTAACAGATTATCAATACACGATAGTGGTTGCACTTTCCGCGCTTACAGACGTGAGGCTGTAACTGACATAGTTTTAGTAAGTGGTGAACACAGATATCTTCCTGCAATTCTCTCGCATAAAGGTTTTAAAATCACAGAAATCAAAATCAATCATCGACCTCGTACTAGAGGAAAAACAAAATATGGTTTTAAGAGATTATTTGCAGGTTTTACTGATTTAATTACTTTAAGATTCCTTTTTAATTATAGTCAACGACCTATCAAACTATTCTCAAAAATCGGTTCGTTTTTTCTATTTATTGCCCTAGGTCTTGGGATATACTTGCTTATTGAAAAATTTGTATATAATCAAGACATAGGTACTCGTCCTTTACTATTGTTAACCATGCTTCTTGGAATAGCTGGATTTCAATTTATATTAACAGGGTTTTTAGCAGAACTTAATGCAAGACAAAACATCAAACCATCTTCAGTTTATAGCATTAAAAAAATACATGAAGAAATAGAAAAAGATTAAACAATCTAAGAATTTTTTGTTTTCCTTCTCTTCCTTCTCAAGAAAATAAGCAATCCCCCACCGATTAATGCGGGAAGGAAGACATTAAATAAAGTTTGGATAAATGAAACACTTAATGCTACTTCTGGTAAAATCCCTAAACTGTAAATGGCGAGAAGTGTTATTGTATATTCTCTAAATCCTATACCACTGATACTTATTGGAATTAAAGCAACAACAGCTGCTATTGCAACAACTCCTGTCATCACTAATAAAACACTTTCAAGTTTTGTTGTTGAACTCATACCAACGAGAAGTAAACTGGCTTGGAGACCTAATAATAGCCAAATAGCAAATGAGATTGAGAAAATTAGTATATAATTAGTTTTACTAAAGAATACAAGATTTGCGTAATATTTGTCTATAACTCTATTTGCTGAAAGTTTCACTGATTGTTCGTCTTCACTTTCTTTGAGAGATTCTTGTTTTTTCTTTGGTTTTTTCATTTTTGCAAATAGAGTAACAATTAGTTTTACAATTTTATCGTTAAACATTAGAATAGCTAATGCGGCTATAATTAGAATCCCACCAAAAACAGCCCATTTTACTACATTACCTAAAGGATCAAAGAAAAAGGGTATAGCTATTAATGAGTAAACCGCCACAGCTGCTAAATCAGTTATTCTATCCAAAATCGCGCTAAAAAATGTGTCAGTTTCACTTCTTCCTGTCCATTTACTGAGATAATGTGCTTTAATCACATCACCTACTTTTGAGGGTGTAATCGCTGCACCAAACATCCAAATAAAAATCAACCAAAGGGTTTTATGCCACTTTATTTTAACACCCATTCTTTTGAGAATATAATGCCAACGAAGAGTCTTCAAAAGGAATATAAGTACCATAATTCCAAATGAACCTAACAAAAACCAGAAATTAACTTGACTCATAGATTCAGCTATTTTTCTGGGTTCAAACTTGCAGATAAGAAACGTCAATAATCCCACTGTGATTATTGGCGCAATTATCCTCTGAATTAGCTTGATTGTAGATATTTTATTGCTTCCATTGTTCAATTAATTGTTCCTCTTTCATCCATTGATAGGCATGTTCAAGACTTTTTTTCATGTTAAATTTGGGTTTAAATTTGACAACCTTTTCAATCTTAGTAGTATCATACATTCTAGTGTTTCCTAATTGTTTAATTCTTCTACGAGTTATCTTAGGATTCTTCTTCCCATAAATTTTACTTAAAAACTCACTAAGGATACCAAGAGCATAAGCTGTTGAGTAACCTATTTTACGATATTTTGGCATCACACCACAGATTTTACCTACTGTATCAAAAATCTCTTTTGGAGCTGCAGCGAAACTACATACATTAAATGCTTCGCCACTAGCATCGTTTGTTTCTCCACAAGCTACTAATGCCTGCACTACATCTTCTACGTGAGCAAAAGACATTACAGACTTTTTACCACCACTAATTAAGGGGATTGTTTTTTGACTTATTACCATTTTAAAAAATGCTGGAGCCACATGCCTGTCTCCAGGTCCCACAATCATTGGGGGACGGATAACGCTTGTAAAAAAACCATGCTCCTTCGCACTCTTGAAGACCTCATTTTCAGCCTTTAATTTACTTGTATGGTAGGGATGTTTGATTTTTACTGAGTAGTCTTCTTTAACTGGCAAATTTGGAAGACGATAGCCATATACACCAGCAGTACTAACATTCAGAAATTTCTTACCATCATTTTCAACGAATGATTCAACTAAATTCCGAGTGCCAATTACATTTGTCTTGTAATAAGCATCAGATGACGCATTTTCCCTAACTTCAGCAGCTGCATGATACACAGTTTCCACTCCTGATAAAGCACATTTCAGAGATTCCTTGTTTAACAAATCACCCCTTATAGTTTCAATATCTAATCCTAACAAATCCTTGTATACTTTATTAGAGCGAATAAGACATTTAATTGAAATATCTGGTTTTTGAGTTCGTATTAATTTAGCAATATGAAACCCTACAAGTCCTGTTGCTCCAGTAATTAAAATAGTCATAACTTTCAATTAATCTCTAATTCTAGTTATTTAAAAATTTCTCACTTACACCAGTAAAACAAAGAATTAAGAGTAGAAGACAACTAATTTTAACTTCTGACCTAACGAAACGCTTTTTTAAGCCCTTTTTGTTGTTCACTTATGATTAAGATTTACAATACTCTTACACGTCAACTTGAGGAGTTTACGACTCTTGAACCCAATGTTGTCCGCTTTTATAATTGTGGGCCGACTGTTAATGGGCTTATGCACCTCGGTCATGCTCGCTCTGCTATTGCTTTTGATGCTATTCGTCGCTACTTAGAATACAGAGGTTACACTGTCAATTATGTAATGAATTTCACTGATATTGAAGATAGGGTTATTGAAGTTTCCAAACAGGAAAAGCGTGGAGTTTTGGAATTAGCTGAGGAGTATCTGCGCTATTTCCGCAGAGATATGCGAAATTTGAACATTAAACCAGCTACAATCAACCCCCGTGCTATGCTCCATATCAACCCTATGATAGATTTTGCTATCAAACTTATTGAGAAGGGTTTCGCTTATGAGAGTCATGGTGATGTTTATTTCGACGTCCAGAAGTTTGATCACTACGGTAAACTCTCTAATCAAAAATTAGCTAATATTTTACTAAACACTGAAGATGCTGAAAATCCCAATAAACACCATCCAGCAGATTTTGCATTATGGAAAGCAAAAAAACTAGGGGAACCAAGCTGGCCATCACCATGGGGAGAGGGAAGACCTGGTTGGCACCTTGAATGCTCTGTTATGTCAATGACCTATTTAGGTGAGTCTATTGATATTCACAGCGGTGGTCAAGATCTTATCTTCCCTCATCACGAAAACGAAATCGCTCAATCTGAATCTTTATTTGGTAAACCTTTTGCTCGATATTGGCTCCATAATGGTTACATCAATATTGACCAAGAGAAAATGAGTAAGTCCCTTGGTAATTTCGTTAACATCTTTGATCTACTAAAACATTATTCTTCTGATGCTGTTCGTTTATTTATCCTTCAAACCCATTATCGCAGTCCTATTAGCTTTAATGAAGACGCCATTAAACAAGCTCAAACGACTTCTAACAGATTGTTTGATGTTGTTCTGCTAACAAAGAATTTTGCAGATGGATCAAATGAGTTAAACAAAGATGCTTTGAACGATACTGATGCTAATCTGTTTACCAAAATTGAAAAAGCTAGACAATATTTTATTACAGCCATGAATGAAGATTTTAATACTCCCAATGGTCTTGCTGTTGTATTTAATTATTCTAGAGACGTTAACGATTACATCAGGAATACTGAAGAGATAAATGGTGCTTTAATGAGAGAATCTGAAAAGCTTTTTGATGAATTCATGTCCGTTCTTGGACTATTTGAAGATATTAATCAATATCATTCTATTGGAACTGTTGAAAAACTTGTCAATTTATTGATTGACATCCGTCAAGAATTTCGAAAAGACAAAAATTGGGTAATGAGTGATAAGATTAGGGATGTTCTGAAAGAAGCTGATATTACTTTAGAGGATACACCTAAGAGAGTACTGTGGAAATTAACATAACAAAACAAATAATGTATCTAATCAGAGTTTACCTTTCTAGCCAATATCATATTTACAAGGTAATAAGGCACATTAATCTTTTTTGTACTTTTGTCTTCCAAAACCATATCTGTAGCATAGAGATGTGACCACATTTCGATTTTCACATTCATTCTAGTCTTTACTGATATGATTGTCAATTTTTGCCCTGGTAGAAGGTTTTTTTCTTCTAATTCCTCAAATATATCCTGCAAATCAAGGGTTTTAGGCATGTGTCTTAGTATCACTCTTTCCAGAATTTCTACGATTTCCACTTTGCTTCCCTCTTCAAAAAGGGCAAGAGGTTGTTTAGTAGGAATAGTTTCTACAGTCCCATCACGTTTAGGTGTGAATGCTCCAGAAGGACCTCTTTCTGGTAATTTGATTTTTTGTTCAATCATTGTCGCAATTTCATCTGTTAATACATGCTCCCATTTACAAGCCTCTTCATGTATTCTGGACCATGGTAAACCTAACCAGTAAAGAAAACTTTCAGCAAGTCTGTGGTTTCTTACAACTCTGAGTGCAATTTCTTTCCCCTTAGAAGTAAGCTCAGCTCCATAGTAAGGTGTATATTTTATCAGTTTCCTTTTAGATAACTTTCGTAACATTGATGTGACAGTACCTGGGTGTACATTCATCATTTCAGCAATTTGATTTGTTTTAACGTGGCTACTACCATACTCTAAAAACCAAAAAAAGACCTCCAAATATTCTTCCTCTGTGTGAGAGATATCATCAGATGACAAATTTCTACACCTTCCTTGTAAGAGTAGGATTATTTTCCTTTGAATGTTGGGTTCCTCTTCTCAAATATAGCAGAGATGCCTTCTTTTAAGTCTTGAGTGGCAAAGCATTTTCTTGCTCCTTGAACCTCATTCATATAACCTTCTCTAATAGTTCCATCTCTTGAATCATTAATTGCTTTCTTAGCTTCAGTAATAGCTAATGGAGCGTTTCTAGCAATCATTTCAGCCCATTCTACTGCCTTTTCTTTCAGCTTTTCAGGTGGACATATTTCACTTAGTATATTCATACGCAAAGCCTCTTTAGCTGAAATCTTCCGCCCAGTAAGAATCAGATCCTTAGCTACCCCCACTCCAGCTATTTTTTGCAAGCGGTATGTACCTCCCCAACCAGGAGAAAGTCCAATAGTGACTTCAGGTTGTCCTAGCATAGCATTCTCTGATGCGATACGAATATCACAGCAAAGAGCTAACTCCATACCACCACCTAATGTGAAACCATTTATCGCAGCAATTATAGGACAAGGAAACGTTTCTATAATTTCAAAAACATCTTGACCGCACTTGATAAGCTGTTCATAATTTTTATCATCCAATGTTGACATCCACTTTAGATCAGCACCACCACACCAAGACTTACCTTCAGCAGTTAATATAACAGCACGCAATTCCGAAACTTCTTTCATTGAATGAAAAACTTGTTCTAGTTCGTTCAACATAGAATTGTTAAAAGAGTTGAGAGCTTTTTGGCGATTGAGTGTAATGATTGCAATGTTATTATGTACACCTGCCATCTCTACCATTACTAACTTTTCATTTTCAGACATACAATAACAATTGGTTACACTTATCTAAATTTTTGGGAACAATAATCACTTGTAAAAGCTTTTTTTATTGTGTTATCAACAATTGTAATCTGTGATGGTAAGAACAGAGTAAAATTAGAGAATTAAGGAAGAACACATTACATAAATAATACGATAAAAATACATTTGTTTTTCTAAAAAAACATTCAAATGTTAACACAGTTACACTAAAAATACAAAAAAAGAAAATCATGAAAATCATACTCATTTGAAATATGTTTACTTTTTTTAATCGAAAGTTTATGAAGAAGATATCTTGTGTCATTTTGGAATGAGTCACTAGGTCTAGAATACAAAAAGTTTAAATGAAATTTGACGAACGATAATTATTCAACGATAGAGGAGTTATGAAAATATGAAATATGTGCTATTTTGGGAATTTGATCCTGCTGATATGGATACTGTTATCAAGAAATGGGAAAAGGTTAAAGATATCGAAGTTGAAAACTTGGAATCTATCTCACCCAATTATGCGATTGGTGGAGAGTTCTCTGGTTTTCAAATCTTTGAAGCAGATAATCCTGATGAACTATTGAAGTATATACTTCACTATGCGCCTGAAGTCAAATGTAGAATTGATCCTATTATTGAAGCGGAAAAAGTTGTTGAAATGTGGAAAGGAAAGTAGACGGCATTGATTCTATTTGCAAATATTTTCTTTTTTCTATATTGCTAAATTGAAGTAAGTTTATTTAGAAAACTTAAAGTAAGTAAAATTAATATTTCCTTTTCTATTTATAGTAGTACAACTGTGCAGATGATAGTATGTTAAGGAACAATAAAAACAAAGAAATTGAAAGCCTATTTGCAAACTCTAGAAAAATATCAGACAGAGTGTTTACTTATGATCAGATAAAGATTCTTCCAGATCCTGTTCAAAGGTATTTTAAGTATGCATTAAAGGAGGGACAAGAATATATTAGTTATGTTAGGTTAAAACAAGACGGCTTATTTAAAATGAATGAGAACTCGAAATGGATACCTATTATAGCAGAGCAGTACTTCACCACCCAAAATCCTGCTTTCCTCTGGTATTGCAAAATAAAGCCTTTACCTTTTTTCTGGGTAACAGGAAAAGATAGTTATTTTCAAAATGAAGGAAATTTGATTATCAAATTATTGTCTATCATTACAGTTGTCAATTTGAAAGGAGAAGAATGTGATCAATCGGAATTTATCAGATATATCGCAGAATCTGTGTGGTTTCCAACGGCTTTATTGCCAAACGAATTCTTGAATTGGGAACCAATTGATAGTGAAACAGCACGAGTTATTGTCAATTATAGAGGTGGTAATTTATCATTCCTTTTCTATTTCAATGCAGAAGGGCAAATAACAAAACTAACAACTGAAGACAGATTCATGGAAGAGAAGGGTGAACTCAAAAAAGAAAAATGGTCTTGTTATTGCAGAAAATACAAGGAAATAAACAACGTAAGAATTCCAACTGAAGGTGAGGTAGAATGGAATTTGCCTGACAAAAACATTAGTTATGCTAAGCTAAGAATAATAGATATTGAATATAACAAAACTTCAAAATACTAAAATACGTTTCAACTTTTAACACCATATCCTCCACCACCTGGTGTTTCGATGATCACAGTATCACCTTTTTTTATTTTTCTTGTAACTTTGGAAGGGAGTATATCTTGTCTATTATCTGTTTTAAGGAAATTTTTCCCTTTCGTTCCTGGATTTCCTCCAAATAAACCAAATGGGGCATATTTTCTTCTTTCACTTTGAATAGAAAGAATACTTTCTTCTGTCAACAATTGAATTGATCTGCGTATTCCATTACTGCCTGACCATTTCCCAGAACCACCCGAGTCAGGTAATATAGAGTATTCTAACACACGTAATGGGTAATATCGTTCCAGTACCTCTATTGATGTGTTTCGCGTATTTGTCATGTGGCTATGTGTTGCATTTGGAGGATGGTAATTCTTCCCCGCACCTATTCCACCAGCAATAGTTTCATAGTATGTGAATTCATCGCCGGTGAGACTTAGACCACCAATTATTATATTGTTCATAGTACCACTACTTCCTGCTGGTACATCATCTGGAAATAGTTGCGAAAACACCCCTAACATAACATCGGTTATCCTTTGACTTGTCTCAACATTCCCTGCTGCAACTCCTGCAGGAGCTATTGGATCAACTAGAGTTCCTTTCTTTGTTAATATTTTTAGTGGTTCATATAATCCATAATTTGTTGTATAATCCCTCGAAACCAAACATCTAAGAATGTAATAAGTTGCAGATAGAGTTACAGCGCGCGGGGCGTTGATATTTCCTTCAACTTGAGGATCAGTCTTTGAGTAATCTACAATAAGCTCTTCTCCTTTCCTCGTTACTTCTGCTGTTATTGCGATTGGTTTATCCGTAACACCATCATCATCCATATAATCAGTATATTTTACAGTACAACTTTCAGGAATTTTGGTTATAAGTTCAACAGCTGCGCGTTTTGATCTTACATTTAAGAAATCAATTATCGCTTGAACGCGTTTTAAGGAGTATTTACTGAGAATACTATGATATTTTTTCTCACCGATTTTTGTTGATGCCAGTTGAGCTTGAATATCTCCTTTTCTTTCTCTTGGTACTCTAACATTACTCAAAAAGTTTTCAAACCACTCTTGATTTAACTTTCCTTCTCTTTCAAGGATAGTTGGATCGATGACATAACCCTCATCATGTAATTGATATTTACCACCTGGCATAGACCCTGGAACACCGTGAATGGGACCTACATCAGCGTGATGGCAACGATTAGCAATGTAACCTACCAATTGTTGCTGGTAAAAGATTGGTTTTACAACTGTGATGTCGGGTAAATGACTTCCCCCAAGATAAGGATTATTTGCAATATAAATGTCCCCTTTAAGCATGTTATCAAAACCAATGTATGAAACAATACCTTTTACTGACTCTGGCATTGCCCCTAAATGTACTGGTATATGTTCTGCTTGCGCAATTAATCTACATTTAGAATCAAGTATTGCACTTGAGAAATCCAATCTATCTCTAATGTTTAGAGAAAAAGCTGAACGTTGAAGTACAATTCCAGTTTCAATAGCTACAGCTATCAGAGCTTGATTTATGATTTGAGTTTCCAAAAGATTCATTTTTAACATTATTAAGAAATAAAGAATAAAACATATAATTAGTTTTACCATGAATATTTTCACAGCTTATATTCAAAACATGGTCAACCTCCAGAAAACGCAGTAATCCAATATCGATATAACCTTTTAAAGAATGTATCATCGTCTATTATAGATGTCCGACTAATACCAAATAATTCCTCATTCTTCCTTTTCCATAATTGTTTGTCATCGCGATATTTTTTGTCAATAATCGCTTCTAGTAATAGCTGATAAGTCGAAGGTAATTTTGCATCTTTGTGTTTTTTTAAAACCAAACCAGGTAGCAAAATATGAGAATTCAACAAGATTTTCTGGTTGGTTGATAACTTTTTAAAAGAACCGTCGGAATTTCTTAGAAAACTAAAATATAGTTTTTTGAGGGGTTTAGTAGTAATTTTTTCAATTGACCAAATCTTTCTTGTATCATCAGTTTTTTGAATCTTAAATGCAACATAATCTGTGAAATTTAAGAATGTTTTTTGTGAAGTTCCTTTTATCCAAGATGGAATAGCGCCATCTGTTCTTGCATCATATCTTTTACCAAAAGTATAAGCAACAGATATTATTTCAGGAAGTGTTAGTTCACCTTTAAATATATAATCTATTAATGAGAGAATCTTTACAACGTTTTTGAATTCTTTATTAGGCATATGTGCTTTAATTGTAAAGTAAGAACGTATTTCTTCTGAATCAATTGCATCATCCTTCTCTAAAGGATTTGTGGTATATGGTTCTACATAGTTTTCTATATTAGTAATACAGTCTAATATCTCATCAATAACATCGACTCCCAATCTTTTTAGAATTACTTTATACAGAATAGTTTTTCTATTTTTTAATGCATATTTGAAATATCTTAATAAAGCAATGTTGACTTTTGGGGCATTGAAATCCGCTTTCGAATTAAATATGGGTAAAGAAGACCATACATGATGATCTTTAAGAGTTTGCGTAGTTATCCACCAGATGATTATACCAATATCTTTATGTCGATATACGTTTATCATACTTTTTTTCTTTAAATCCTTAAAAGGTCCGGTAAATAAACAATCCTCAAGTCTAGTTTCAAACTCATCCATAGCTTTATTTTTTGTACTTCTTGATGAAAATTTTATGTTAGATGTAAATTTATTATATACCTCATTCAATTGTTTTTTTAATAAGTAATTGAAATAATAACCTTTAGAATCCAAACCAGCTACTATTCCCCCATGTAGCATGTTCTGGGAAGCTAAACAGAATTTTGCTCTATTTGTTTGAATAGAGTCTTCTGAAGTTATTAATTTATAAAAGTGATTGGCATCAACACCAATTTTTTTGTCAATATATTCAGCAGAGAAAGAAGAGTTTGACCTTGTTTTTATGTGTTGATAATCTACTGTAGCAGCTAAAAAATATCTGTAGTCACTTGGTGAACCAATAATATCAATTGGATTAATGTCT
>BPTO01000066.1 GCA_023705985.1 Candidatus Heimdallarchaeota archaeon
ATAAGGCCACGTGACTGGAGTTCAGACGTGTGCTCTTCCGATCTAATAACTAAAGAGCGATTTGGTCAATTACATTGCTTAGTAAACTGTGCTGCTTCATATGAGGGAGATATTTTTCATAACGTGGTTGATACTTCTGAAGAAGATTGGAATAAAATAATTGATGTAAATTTAAATGGATATTTCAGATTCGCAAAATATTCAATCCCATTAATCCTAGATAGTGGTGGAGGGGCAATTATTAACATCTCTTCTAATGCTGCTTTTCAGGTTGTTAAGAATTTTTGTGTCTACCCAGTTACAAAAGCAGCAATAAATTCACTTACTCGATCTCTAGCAATTGATTTTGCTCCTAAAATAAGGACGAATGCAATTTGTCCAGGATTTGTGAGAATAGCTAATTCTGAAAATGATAGAAGCCCCAAAGAGCTCCAAAAATGGATAAACGGAATTGCCAATAGATATCCGCTAAGAAGAGTATGTTCAGTTGAGGAAATTGCTAATATTGCATTATTTCTTGCTAGTGATGAATCATCCTTCATAAATGGGCAATGTATAAGTGTTGATGGTGGATATTTAATATCTGATGTTCATGATTTCTGATAATGAATACTCTTTGGTATTTTTATATAAAGATATCAGAAATTTCTGATGAGATAATGGTGTTTCTGTTAAAAGATTTGTTTTTATAGTATCCGGAGCAATTTTAAATTATAATTAGTTAATGTAATTCTAAAAGGATTTATTTATTGGAAAGCTTGAGTTCACTATGGTAGATATGAAATCATCAGAAAATGACTTACCAGAAACTTCTTTACAAGATCCAGTTTTGCTTTTTGAAGCCATTTCACATGCACGTCGTATCAAAATCATACAGCTTCTGGCAAAATCACCAGCTAGATTCTCAGAAATAAAAAAATCACTCAGTATATCGAGTAGCGGTAATCTTACACATCATTTAACTAAATTAAACTCTTTAATTATTCAAGATTCAGAAGGAAAGTATAAGTTAACTGAACAAGGGCATGAGGCATTGTTTTCTGTTGAGGTTGTAAAAAGAAGCAGAAAAAAGACTTTAATGGAATCTTATACTTGGTTTAGTGCTTCGATTTTCTATGCAGTTTTCTTAACAATAGCATTTTATTCAAAAGATTATTACTTCTGGTTTCCTATCCTTGGTATAGGTTTATCTCTAATCTATTTCTGCGTCCTCTCTCTTATTATAAGAAAAAAAGTGAAAAGAGGCGAATAGTACTTCCTTTTTGGAAGAAGAAGAAAAAGCAACGACAAATAATTTTTCAAGGATATTTAGTCTTCGATTCAGGACTTTAAGGTCTTGGAAAGAGGAATTATATGTCTTAAATTTTAATGTTAAAATATGAATGAACAATTAATGAGAGAAGAGAAGAGTCAGCGCTCTTTTAGTAGGATAGAATGGATACCATCGATTATATATGGATTATTAATAATTTATCAAATAGTATTAGCTATTATTCACTATAAAACTGCATCATATGATGCAATACAATGGTTAGGTTGGGTTTTACTATGGTCAACAATTATTTTCGGTCAACTACCAGTGTGGACTTTTAGGAAGTATGGAAAGGTAAAGAAGGGAAAAAACTATATTCATACAAACACAGTGGTTGAAAAGGGATTATACAGTATTATGAGACATCCTCAATACTTTAGTTGGATATTAATCTCTTTTGGACTCTCATGCTTAAACCAACTATGGTATAGTTTTTTAATATCCATTTTGATTACTCCTTTTATTTACTATGATATGATTAGAGAGGAACAATCATCGATTAAGAAATTCGGAGAAGAATATCAAAAATATATGAAAGAAGTACCCAGAATAAACTTTCTCCTAGGAATTTATAGAAAAATACAAAATTATAGTAGATCATCTTGAAGATGATTTAGAAGCACTGCTTGAAAGCATTAAAATGCTGTAAGAGAAAAAGAAGGATTAATTAGATTGCAAACTTCTTAGATAATTCCTAATCCTCAATGCTACTATCGCTCCTTCACCAACAGCAGAAGCAACTTGCCATGTGGATTCACTTCGGCAATCACCAATTGCAAATAAACCAGGAAGGCTTGTCATCATTTTATCATCAGTTTTGATAAATCCTCTTTCATCTAAATCGACAATCTTTTCGACAATTGTAACATTAGGTTTTAGTCCAACAAATACAAAAACACCATCAGGTTTGAGCACAACTTCTTCGTTAGTAGTTAGATCAATAAATCTTACACCTTCTAGTTTCTTTTTCTCACCAACAATGAATTCTTTAATTTCATAACTGGTAAGAGTTTTAATTTTGGGTTCAGCAGAGATTTGATCTTGAATAACCTTTGAAGCTGTTAGTTGATCCATGATTTCAGTAACGACTACTTCAGAAGCAAAACGAGCTAAGAAAAGAGACTCTTCAAGAGCAGAATTTCCTCCTCCAATTACCAGAACTTTCTTGTCTTTATAGAAAGGTCCATCACAAACTGCACAAAAATGGATCTTATAACCTATCAAATCCTTTTCACCTTCGACATCAAGAGTTCGATATTCACTTCCTGTAGCGATAACAACTGTTTTTGCTTGAATAACACCCCCATGAGATGTTTTAACCTCAAAATATTGATTTTTTTTCTCAATTTCAGTAGCAAGAGTGGCTTTGATCACTTCAACTCCAAACCTTTCAGCTTGTTTAGTAAAATTAGAAGCGAGATTCTCACCTTTAATACCTTCTGGAAAACCTGGATAGTTATCTATTTTTTCAGTAAAATTCAACCTTCCACCTAATGCACTCTTTTCGACAACAATTGTATCATATCCTTCTCTAGCTGTATAGATAGCACTTGTCAATCCAGCTGGACCACTCCCTATAATGAGAACATCATAAGAAGATTTGGTAGGTTTTGATAGTAATCCTAGTTTCTCTGCAAGCTCAGCATTAGAAGGTTCTACAAGATAAGTACCATCAGAAAATTCAATCGTTGGAACTTTTCTCTTACCGTCATTTATCCCTTTAACAAATTTCGCTGATTCTTCATCATCTGATATGTCGATATACTTGTAATCTATAAGATGTTCAGCTAGAAAGGATTTTGATAGCTTACAATCAGAACACCAAGGAGTTCCAAATAATCTAGTTATTTTCACCATTATTAATCGTGATAATACTATTTTTACTCCTATTTAAGCTTATTAAAGGACAACAAATATTAAAAATAGTGAAAGCGATTTTTTAACCCTAAACTCTCTCCATCAATTAACTTGTCTATTGGTCTTGCTCAACAACTGCTATTAAGAATTATCTCCCCAACCTACCTATCTTCGTTATCCTTCTAGATCCTTAATTGTATGTTTTTTTAACATATTCCTTTTTTTAAGCCTTAACCATATTTATATACAATTGTTCAAAATATAGTATTGATAATAATGGACAGATCAAAAGATTGGCTAACACAATCAGAACACATTTTGGAACAAGCAAAATGGAGCTTGAAAGGTAATTTCTATGATGGAGTTTGTTTTCTAGCACAACAATCAAGTGAAATGGGTGTAAAGGCACTGTGTCTTCATTTCAAACTAGAGTGTTGGGGACATGCAATTAGTAGATTAGTCAACATTCTAAAGGATGATTTGCCAATTCCAGAAAATATTATCTTTTTATCAAAAAAACTTGATAAATACTATATTCCAACTAGATATCCAAACGGTTTTGAAATAGGAGCTCCAAAAGATTACTTCACAGAACAAGAAGCAAAAGAGGCGATTGAAAATGCAGAAGAGATTATTAAGTTCTGCAGAGAAAGCTTACAGAAATAGAGATCAATTAATAGCTGATCTAAGAAGAATAGCTAAGAAAATTCAAAAAGAAAAAAAAGTAAAAGAAATAATTCTTTTTGGTTCAATAGCTAGAGGAGATTATGGGTTGTATAGCGATGCTGATGTATTGATAATTCTGGAAAAGAGTGACAAAAAAAGATACTTCGATCGAATTCCAGATTTAATCGGCTATTTTGTGAATTCACTGATTCATGTTGATATTTTCCCATATACGGTCGAAGAAATAAAAACTATGAGAATAAATAATCACTTTATTAAAAGAGCTCTAACAGAAGGGATAAAATTGTAAGTTGAGTTTCAGATATTAAGTAAATCCTCTTGTTAATTCATAGAATTATACAATTAATTTACTGTTTCATCTATAATACAGATTCCAATCCTCTTGTATGAAATTTATTATCTTAACCAAAAATAACTGTGTCTGTAGGCTACTTAACAATCAATAGAGCTATGATATTAACGATGGCTATAATTGGGCCTAGAATGAACTTTATTGGTTTTGGATTCAATTCACTCCAGAAGAGAATAAAAGCGAATAATGAGGTAAATGATGCGATGATATCAATAATTCTCCATGATTCATGCTTAACGAGTAACACTACTCCAGAACCAAAGAAACCACCCAATACTGAAATCCAAAGTACGATTCCAACAATCTTTACTATTTTCTCATCAAGGAATTTGTCTAATAACCATGATTTTCTTGACCATCCAAAATATCCTTCATCCTCAGGTAGTTTAACATAAACTAGAAACATAATAAAAATTAATCCATGAAGTATGAGAAGAATGCCAAATAGAATATGCCACATATTATGCATAAACCTCTGGTTTTTATTTAAATTTTTCTTGAGATCTTTGCTTAAGGTTTTCTAAAACAAGCCATTAATTTCATCATGATAATAAGAGGAACTGATATTATTTTCTTCCCATTTTTCCAACTTCATCTCAAATTGTTAATTATTTAGGAACACCATCAACCCGATAACAAAGTAGTATACCTGATAGGAACTAACCATGAATCTTTCGATTAACCCCATATAATTGCTAGTGATAAAGATTACTGAAATAGCAACAAGTAGCAATGATATGATTGCTGCGATTAATGAGTATATCGCAAAACCACTCCATCCTTCTACAGCTCTTAATCGTAACCATAAAGCAACCATTCCAGCTATTGTCAAGATTCCCATGGCGATAACAAGTATCAAGTGCATTTTTCCTCGGATTGTTTCTATTTCTCCACCTGCATCAAGAGGGAAGAAAATCGATACTAATACTCCTAAAACGGAACTTATTATGAGTAAAATCGGACCAACTATTGAACCCTCACTATTATTGATACTCCAATGTAAACCAACAAAAAAAGCAAGGAGCAGAATGCTGGAAGAAATAAGAAATATGTCAAATAACCTCTTATTTGGTGCTCCAACGGCAACAAGCGAGCTCACATCATCTCTAATATGACTATAATCATCACGTAAAATTCCACCTAGAATCCACATCACTGTGTAGAGGATAGGACTCAGCATGGCGCATATTGCTAATACATAAAATATGTTCATATTTTCAACTTCTAATCATGAGGTAGAGCGATAGAAAGTCGAATTGTATAAAAATCTTATGCTTTTTCAATGCTTTTAAGTAGTTTTTTAAAATCTTTAGGATTATTTACTAAATCGATAATACTAAGTGTTTGGAGTACAGCAGTAATCTCAGATAATGAAAGATTTTCAACAATTTGGACAAATTCTTCAGATTTCTTAGTGAATAGTATAGATGTGATTTTTTTCGAACATTCCTTCATTAAATTTGTAAATTGCTTTAGATTGGTTTTTTCAAGTGGGGGAACATCATAGATTAGACCTAAGAGTTGCGATAAGCTGTCAATGCAACCTTGATTAGCGCAAATCATTTTTTCATAATATGAATCAACAAAGAAGAATTTAGCAGTTCTAGCAAAGATTTTTTCAGTCATTGATTTCTCCATTGCTATCCGCTTTCCTACAAGTACAACAAAATCTGCATCAATAAGATGTTGAATATATCTATACAAAGATTTGTCTGAACGTTTTTTCTTATCAACCATTTCCTTAATCTTCTTCCTATCCTTAATTCCTTGCTTCTTAAGATCTTCCACAATAAATTTGTTATACTCTTCTTCGATTTCTTTGATGGTTTTGAATCCATCTCGTAAAGACATAAGAATTGGGAAATAGATAGGATTAGCCATAATCTGCATTTTCGCTTCTTCTTTGATTAATACAACAGGTTTTTGTTTGAAATTCGGATCTATCAAATCTTGCGTTTTCATAAGAAACCCTATTCTCGCATTTTTCTGATTATATTAAAGCATTCCCATGAACTAATAAACATTCTCATCTGGTGAGAACACTTATAAGTGTTTTTGAGAACCATTCTCAATGCTTGAGAAAGCAAAAATAAAATTGAAGTGAGTTGTTAAAAAATGGAATTTAAAACATATGAAGAATCAAGGTTAAAAGACCTTGGAGAGTTAGTAAAAGAAGTAGTTAAGGATTGGGCATATGATCCTTGGTATCCATCAATGGAACAGCTAAAAGAAGTTTATTCTGCAGAAGGATTTACTCCTGAGACTCGTCATTTCTTGTATGATGGTGACAAACTCGTCGCTTTTCTAAGCAGTGCTATTGAAGATGAGGTTGATGGAGTGCAATGGGGATCCATTCACATGCCTTTCATCAGAAATGGATATGAAAAAGTACAAGAAAAGTTGTACGACAAAGTCATAGGAGTGTTAAAATCCAAAGGAGCACAAGCTATACGTACATCCTCCAGACCAGAATATGGATATATACCAGAATTATTAAAAGAATGGGGTTTTGAGAATAAAGAGGAAACTGGTCGAAGAGCTATTATCTCAACAAGTAAACTCGCAGATCCAAAATATACTAAACCAGACTACTTTAAAGAAATCGATCTTAAAAATGAAAAAGATCTGAATTTATTTAAAAAAGTCTATCTCAAAGCTAGAACAGAGGTTACTAAAGAAAACTTTGACGAAACAATGAAAATTTTCGCTGAAAGAGACTTGACTATATCTTGTATCATAGCTAAAAAAGATGAAATCATATCATATGGTTTACTCTACAAAGCTGATCAGCCTAAAAGATCATTCATGTCGTCGATACCTGTTTTCAAGGAGAATCATGGATATGTTCTGAAGGACATAGTAAACTTCATGGTCAATAAAGCAAAAGAGACTGGATATGAGGAGATCTATCATCAGTTAGTCGATCTAAAAAACGAAAAATTCTATGATGAGACAGGAATAGAATTTACTCCAAGCTATAGATATGAACTGAAATTTGATTAAAACTTCAGAAAACTCCTTTTTTTCTTTTTCTTAAAAATTATAGAAATTTTTTGATGATACAGATTTTGATAGTCTTCAGGTAGCTGATCATTTTACTCACTGGAAAGAAACGAAAATGATTAATAAGTAGCAATGAATGAATAAAGTAGGTGAAACTCATTGTTAGTAAAATTTGAGATATATAAAGATGAAGACTTCTGGTGTGCAAGAGGTATTGGAATAGATATTTTTACTCAAGGTAATACATTGGATAATTTGATGGATAACATTAAGGAAGCAGTAGAAGTCCATTTTGAGGATATTTTAAACAAAGGAGAAGAGATAAGAATCCTTTCAATTTCAGAAATTGAGGTAGGTTCAGTTGCCAAAGTTGCCAGTAATTAGTGGTAATCACTTAATCAAGATGTTATCTAAAATAGGTTATAAGATAATTAGGCAAAAGGGGAGTCACGTGACTCTAAGAAAAACAACTGAAGCTGGAGAACATAATATTACGGTACCTAGACACCCTGAAATGTCAAAAGGGACCTTAACTGACATATTATCAAAAATATCAATATGGAATAACATTCCAAAAGATAAACTAATTGATATGTTAAGAAAAATCTAAATAAAAATAGATTACAAAGAGTTCAAAGTTCAAATTTTAATCTTCAAGAAAGAAAAGTTAAAGGGAAAAATTAATTGATGATTTTTCTCTTTTCATTTTAATGCAAACATACATTTCTTCTTTTAAGGATGAGTTAAATGTTCTTGAAATCAAGAATGAGATTGGGTCAGATGTATTATAGCAAGGGAAATTCTGAACAAGCAAACCAATTCTTCTTGAAAGCTGATGATGTAAATCCTTTAAGTAAAGTAGCTATAAATGCACTTAAGATGATAGAAAAAGGAATTGCTGAAAATGCAAATGAATTAGATAAAATGGTTATTTCATTAAAGAAAAAGTATTTATTTAATTTGAGAAATTCAAGAGAGAAACAAGGTAAATTAATAAGGAAGAAATAGTATTAACATATCTTCAAAATTTCCAGTGAGATGATAAAATGAAAATCCTGACAATTTCAAAAAGAAAAAAAACGATTATTCTTTTAACTATTTTTCTATCACTATTATTCTTAACAGGAGAACAACTATACATAAATGCTGAAATGAGCAATGATCTAAATGATAATGAGGTCAGTCTATTAAGTCTAACACCACATCCAGGTTTTAATATTACAAATAACGGGAATTTTACTGATTATGAATTTAGTGGAATTGGAGCTCCAGATGACCCATTTATTATTGAAAACTATAACATCACAACTACTGAAGAAAATGGGATCTATATCACAGGGACTACATTGTACTTTGTAATTCAAAATTGTTATATTGATGCTGATAATACAGGAATTTATGTCACAAGTGTAGCATCTAACACGACAAAAATTGTTAATAATACCTGTGTATACAACAATGATTTTGGGATTCGTATTGGTTCTTCTTCTAATAGCACACTTCTAAATAATAACTGTACAAATAACCTGAATGGTATTTATATGTCATCTACAACAGGTGGAACTCTTATTAATAATACATGTGTAAATAGTAATCGGGCTATATGGTTGAATTTTGTACCTAGTGTCTCTCTGATAAATAACACTTGCATTAACAATAATTGGGGAATTGATTTATCTTCATGCCATAATTCTGTTATAATAAATAACACATTCATTAATTGCGGATCTGGACTGTGGCAGGTATATTCTGATAATAATATAGTAGAAAATAATTTTTGTACATCATCATCTAATTATGGATTCTTGATATCAAGTAGTGACGATACTATTATTTCATTTAATGAAGTAATAAATAACAATCATGGAATCTATTTTAGTGATAATTCTCAAAGATCTAGAGTTTTCAATAACACAATTTCCAATAATACAGGTTATGCCATAGAATTATGCACTGGAGCTATTTTTGAAAATAATACAGTTTCTAATAATGTGTTTGGTTTGCAAGCATCACTCTCAAGCTGTACCATTGAATATAATGTATTTATCAATAATGAAAATGGAAACAGGATAGGTAATGGTTCAAATTCAAATATTCAAAACAATTACTTCTACAATGATGGGTTAGAATTTTCTGGTACAAATGTAGCAGATTATCTTACAACTACTGTTGCAAATAACTGGGTAAATGATAGAGAATTAGGATATTTCTTTAATTTGAGCAATATTAATATTCAATCAGCGATATATGGACAACTTATCCTGATAAACTGTTCAGAAATTGTCATTACAAATCAAGAGATATATAATACCACCATAGGTATAAAGGTTAATCTTTGTGAAGATATCTCAATTAACAATAATTTCTGCTATAATAATAGCGTTAATGGAATTCTTATATCGGATTCTCTGGGAATATCTTTAAGCGATAATATTTGTCTGGACAATATTGGAGCAGGAATTTATGTAGGGAATTCAGATGGAACATCTCTTACTAACAATAAATGCGCATACAGCTCATATGGAATTTATCTACATGAATCTTCTAATGTAATAATTTTCCATAATACCTGTGAGAAGAATAATCTGTATGGCATATACATTCCTAGTCAAGATATTATGACTCCTAGTTATTTTCAAGATATCAAGAAATCTGAATCTGATCTATGTATTATAACATATAATCGCTTAATTGAAAATGAAGAGTATGGAATCTACATAGAATCTTCTGATAATACAATTTTCAATAACACATTTATTGATAACAACTTGGGAGGCTCTAGCCAAGCATATGATGAAGGTACAGGTAATTATTGGTATAACGTTGTAACACTTGAAGGAAATTATTGGAGCGACTGGTCTGGAACTGGATCCTACAGCATTGATGGCAGTGCAGGTTCAGTTGATTTATATCCTTTTGAAACACCTATTCCACCAATAATAGCAGAATATAACCACCAGTACTTAACAGTAATTATAACTCTAATTCCGCTAATGTTGATAGGAATTATTTTACTAAAAAGAAAGAAATAAAGGAAGGTGTTCCTTCATTCTTTTCACTTTTTCTATACTTTCTTCCAAGCATGGGTTATTCGTTTCCATCCTTGGACAAAATGGTTTTTTTCATATAACTTAAACGCAGCTTCGTTAGCACTATCTACTACAAGACTCATAGTTTTATATCCGGAATTTTTGAGTGTTACAATAGCATGATGTAGTAGTTTAGATCCTAATTGTTGTCTCCTGTATTCAGGAATGACCCCCATATCCCATAAATGACCATTTCCTTCACCGTGGGTAGGTTTAACAAGTGAAAAACCTATGTATTTTGTACCATCAACAAGTACTATTGAAGCTTCATCCATTATCTCGTCTTGCTTATCAAAATGCTCTTTGAAATATTCCTTTCTTTCTTCATCTGTTTCAGAAAGAAAATTCCTATCTCCACTTTGAATGAAAGAATCATAAAAACAAGAATAGAGGTCAATATCATCAGCATTTTTCAAAAGAATAGAGTCTATTTTTTCAGGAAATTCCACTTCAGAAAGATCTTGTTCAGCTAGATTAAGAGACATGAAAACTATCTCATCTTCCTCAAAGAGATCAATTTGAGGATATAAAGAAGGATCAACAGGATATTGATCTATAGAATCCTTTTTCTCGTAACATAATTCTATTCTTGTGTGATCGTTTCGGTTAGCATAGTTTATGCATTCTGTAAGCAAGAGTCGTGCGATTTGCGATCTATAGGGTTCATCAGGAAGGATATGTGGGTGACCTCCTAAAGCCCATGGGTTAATCTCTAATCTTTTGGAATCATGTACAAAGAGAAGAATCCATCCTACTAATTTTTCTTCTTTGTAAGATTTCACTATAACAGGAATTTCATCAAAATCAAGATTCTTTATCCAATGCCCCATTCCTTCAATAGATGCATTGATTTCCGGTCTAGTAATTTTCCAAAGTTCACATGTTAAAGTTGCTAGTTCTAGAACATTTAATCGTTCATCCAACAGTTGAGTTTGAATTTGTATTTTATCCATATGTCTGATACATCTGTCTGAATATTCAATTATTTAAGTGTAATTAGCAAAAGATAGCGAACCTTCATTTCCGTGGAATTGAATGAGAAGGTTTTGAAATGCTATAAAGCTATACTATTAAAATAGCAATCTCTCATGGACATATTGAATCAATTAAATATATGGATGAATGAATTCTGCAGGATATTACTATTCAACTAGCAAATCTTTCTTTAAAATATTAGAGTTTCTTTAAGAGAACTTCCAATAAGAATGGTTTTCCATGACCTGGGTAAACTGTTTTTATTTGATATTGGTTCAGTTTTTCGATACTTGCATTATATTCCTCATGATTGTCGATTAATGAAAATTTCGAAGGTTCTTTAGTGTTCTCAAATAAGTCTCCACAAAAAAGATTACCTTTAGAAGTTAGAAAACCTATAGAACCTTTTGAGTGACCTGGAAAATGAAGAACTTTAGCATCAAAACCATACGTAGATAGATCTTCACCCTCCTCAACATAAATATCTGGCTTAAATCTATCTCTTTTCTTCAGATTCATCCTAAACAAAAATACTACAACTTTGAAAAGCAGTTTAACTATAACATTAACATTGGTTCTACTATAGAAAAAATCGCTATACTCAACCATTCCTGAATCTTCTTTATGCATAGCTACCTTTGTACCATACTTTTCTCGGAAATATGCACAATTTCCAGTATGGTCAAAGTCACCATGAGTTAATAGAATAAAATTAAGATTTTCAGATGTACAACCTGCAGTATCTAGTGCTTTTTCAATTTTAAAACGCTCACTTGTAAAACCTGTATCTATTAGAACAAATCCATCGTTAGTTTCTAAAAGAAAACAATTAGTCTTCCTTGAAGTAATAATTAAAGGGAATTTTGACGTTTCATTATTATTGAGATGCTTAGTTGAATCCTCTTCTGAATTGTCAAGCATGATTTGGGAGAATATTCTTACCTATTTATGTGTTTGTAAAATACTTGGTGTTAAAAGTTCTCTAA
This sequence comes from Candidatus Heimdallarchaeota archaeon, assembly GCA_023705985.1. Classification (GTDB taxonomy): domain Archaea; phylum Asgardarchaeota; class Heimdallarchaeia; order Heimdallarchaeales; family Heimdallarchaeaceae; genus 18H4-34. The sequence continues at coordinate 12,262 of BPTO01000066.1, forward strand.
GTATTATTGTTCAATTAATCTACGTAGATTGAATAATCCTGAACTCGGGATGAATGATGAAGGACTCCCATACTAGAAATATGATGAATGCTGGTATTGCAGAGTAGGTGAAGAATATTGTCCTGAGATAGCTTTAGTGATAAATCTACTATTTTTAGTTAAAAAGAAATAAACAAGAAAAAGAGATAATTTATAGAGATTTCAGAAAAGGAAATATAATTTAGCTTTATATTCCTTATTTCCTTTTTCTAAATATATCAAATACTAAAACACTCAATGAGATGCTTAAAATACTAGTTAGTAGGGTATTTCCAGTAGTTTCAGAAGTAGTATTTGTGTTGGTTTCAAATTGAATATCTATCTTCTCAGTTTTTACTAAAACACCTCCATATTTGCCAGTTACTCCAAAGAAACTGCTTTTTTGTTCATAAGATTCCGTTTCAGCAAGTATGGCAGTTAGATTGAATTTTTCACTAACAGAGAATTCATCACCAGAGTTAAAGTAAAATTCAAGATTAACAGGATCGCAGATGTTACTATATTTGGTAGAATAGGTTCCTTCTTGATGGACTGCATAAAGTATGTTAGCACAAGTTGAAACATTCAGATCCTCTTCTACTGTAATATCGTTTAGCATCTGTGTGGCTTTCTCATATCTCCAGCAAGGATAGTGTCCATGAGTAACATTTTCTAAATTGAAATTAGTAGAAACAAAAAAAGCGGAATCAATTCTTGTAAAAGTCCATTGACCAGTAGAATTAACGCTAACTACCACTGCGTCCCCAGTACTATCAGCATAATGGGTTTGGCAACCAAAAGTACCACTCCATTTAATATTCTGGTACCAAGCAATCACTTCCTCAACAGTTATACAGTCCCATAAAACTTGAGCTAGAGCATGGGAAGTGTAAGGATATAAAGAAGTAACATCTAGATTTAGTGTAACATCTGGGAGACCATTAGCATCAAAACATAAACCAAATTCATTCATACCTCCCATTTCCCAAGTATCAACAGCTGTGTAATTATTATTATCAAATCCAAAGAAGACTGCTCCATAAATTTCTTTATAACCAAAATAAGTTGTTGAAACAGTTTGTGCTGGAACATACCATCGATAAGCATTATTTAGTTTATAGTCCTCATTGTTGCCAAAATAAACTGTATCACCAATTACAGCTGTGAAAATGGTACATGAAGAAGGGATATGAGTATCAATAATACTTGTTTCCATAGCTTCAGATGTTAAAGGTTGAATAATTATGAGACTTATAATCAAAATAAATGATATACTGTAAAGATTTTTTTTAGACATCATATAATGATTAGGTTATTCGAACTACTTAATGGTTTGTAAATGAATGAATAATTATCAAATTGAGAAACTATAAAATCTTTGCATTAAGGTCTACGTCTTGGTAGTTCCAAACTCCATTTTAACACCCTCTTTTCGAACGTTGGAAGATATAAAAAGATAACATTTTGAATGTGCGATTCTTTTTTTTGCGTTATTTTGAAAAATAAGAATTTTAACAAGTCTTGCATATTTATTAGAATTGCTTCTTTCACAATAAATTTTCCAATTTGATTCTCATCGCTAGTAGAAAAGATACTAAAAGAAAACGATTAATAAGTAGCAATAAAAGAATAAAGCAGGTGAAACTCATTGTTAGTAAAATTTGAGATTTATAAAGATGAAGACTTCTGGTGTGCAAGAGGTATTGGAATAGATATTTTTACTCAAGGTAATACATTGGATAATTTGATGGATAACATTAAGGAAGCAGTAGAAGTCCATTTTGAGGATATTTTAAACAAAGGAGAAGAGATAAGAATCCTTTCAATTTCAGAAATTGAGGTAAGTTCATTTGCCAAAGTTGCCAGTAATTAGTGGTAATCAGTTAGTTAAGATGTTATCAAAATTAGGTTATAAGATAATTAGACAAAGGGGGAGTCACGTGAGTCTAAGAAAAATAACTGAGGTTAGAGAGCATAATATTACAGTCCCTAAACACACTGAAATTGCAAAAGGAACATTGAGTGACATACTTTCAAAAATATCAATCTGGAATAATATTCCAAAAGATAAACTAATTGATATGATAAGAAAAATCTAAAAAAATAAATTACTAGGAGTTCAGAGTTCAAATCAATAAAATAGTCTCATTTGACTATGGTAAGGATGAAATTTATAAGATAAAGTAGACATCCACTTAAAATAAGTAACGCAATCGCAATCGATCAATCTTCTTCCCTATCTAAAGAAATTGCTTCTAATTTTTTAATACATCTAAAAATCTGTAAAATCACAATTAATTAAAAACTGATTTTGATTTGCCAAAAAAGAAAATGCAAGTTTGTGAACGAAAATCTTACCACATAAAACTAATATGTGTGGTAAGATTCTGAGTTGCTTCTTCGTCAGTGTAGTAATTTGTAAACATCTATACAAATTCAGAAAAGAATTCCAAAATGAATTATGAAACAGTAGTAAATACTTATATTCTTCAACTTTGAATAAAATAATTGGTAGTAAGTAATGGCTTTGAAACAAGTTTATGACTATATAGTTGTAGGAAGTGGACCTGGAGGAGCAACAGTCGCTAAAGAACTAGCAGAAGCCAAGAAAAAAGTACTTGTTGTTGAATATGGTCCAAGATTTACAGAAAAAGGGTCGTTAAAGGTTAGCAAAGTATTTCTTGATAAAGAAAAGAAATTAATCAAAACTGATGGTGGAATTTGGATTGGACGTGCTAGGATTCTTGGTGGTTCATCTTATGTTGCAATGGGAAACGCTGTAACCCCCCCTGATAAGATACTTAAAGAATGGAAGATAAATCTTTCAAAGGAGTTAGAATCAGCGAGGGAAGATCTAAGAGTCAAGTTGATGCCTTCTCATCTTATTGGTGAAGGAACTCAACGTATAATTGAGGGAGCACGATCACTTGGATGGGAGATGAAACCTACACCTAAATGCGTAGATTTTGATAAATGTGTAGGTTGTGGAATTTGCATGTACGGTTGTCCTACAAACGCAAAATGGACTACTCTGGAATTTATAGATAAGGCTATCGAAAATGGTGCTGACCTTCTTCTTAATGCCGAAGTACGGAAAATCTTGTATGAGAATGGAAAAGCAGTTGGTGTTAGTATTACTAGTAATAGTTCAACTAGCAAAGTATATGGGAAGAATATTATTCTATCTGCTGGAGCTCTTGAAACTCCAAAGATACTGCAAAATTCTGGTATTGAAGAAGCGGGGAAGGGAATCGCACTTGATGTTTTTCAATCAACTTATGGCTATACTGAAGATGTAGGTATGAAGAATGAACCCATTCTTGCAGTATATCTAGATAAGTTTATAGAAGACAAGGGATTGTTTCCAGCTCCATACATGTATCCTACACTTACATTGGTCAGAGATCTTTTCGATTATGCACCAACGAAATATGGCGCATTAAATCAATTAAGAACAATAATGAAAGCTAGAAAAGTAAAAGCAAAAAGATTGATTGGGATGATGACAAAGATTAGAGATGAAATAACGGGAGAAGTTAGAAATGATGGAACAATTATCAAATCTCTAACAAAGAAAGACCGAGAGAGCTTAGAAGAAGCTTATGAGATAAACAAAAAAATAATACTTGCAGCAGGAGCAAAACCAGATACCATTACTAGAGGTGTTTATGAATCAGGTCATCCTTGTTGTACAGCTCCAATTGGAAAAGTAGTAGACGAGAATCAGGAAACCAAAATAGATAATTTGTTTGTAAGTGATGCAAGTGTATTTCCCAGTCCTTTAGGAATGCCACCTATATTGACAATAGTTGCTCTATCTAAGAAATTAACTAAGT
>BPTO01000067.1 GCA_023705985.1 Candidatus Heimdallarchaeota archaeon
AAACTCAATACTTTATGTATAAAGGGTTGGTTTATCAGACTAAGAGAGATAATAAACAAGCTTACAAATGTTTTGATAAAGCTTTAAAACAAGAGCCTAACAGCGCGAATTCTCACTATTCAAGAGGTATTTCCGCTATGCTTGTTGGATATCACGAAGAAGCATTGGAAGACTTAAACAAAGCAATAGAGCTTGATCCAGAAACTTTGTATTTTTATACCGATAGAAGTTCAGTTTATATTCAATTAGGCAGGAATCAAGAAGCAAAAAAGGATTTGCAAGGTTTAATTCAGAAACAACCCGAAAACATATCTGCACTATATAATTTAGCATTAGCAAATCAACAATTGGAAGAATATGAAGAAGCTAAAGATTATTTTGAAAAAGTGATTAAACTTGACCCCTCACATATTTTCGCATACTCAGGACTAGGTATAATTTACTTACAGCAGGAATTACATGATGAAGCGTTGAAAATACTCACCAAAGCAATTGATATGGAATCAGGAATAGGATTAAACTACATTTTGAGAGGTGGTGCCTATTTCATGAAGGGTGACATTAAACAAGCTGAGGTTGATCTTGACAAAGCAGTGGATTGTAATCAAGGAAGAAGAAGCTATTATTTTAGAGGAAGACTTTCATTAGATACAAAAAAGTATGAAAACGCAATAAAGGACTTTCAACTAGCTTTGGAAGAGAATCTAGAAAAAAGCAAACTAACTGACCATGGCCTGTATATCTACACAGACAGATTACAGATTGATGATGGTATTATATATTACACATTGGCTACTGCTTATCATTTGTCTGGAAATAAAACCAAAGCACTTGAAAGTATAAATAAAGCATTAGATGAAGGATTTAATGAAGAATCTTATGAAGGATCTGCATATGCAGATCGTGGAGTTTTTTATCTTAACAATAGTAATCTTACAACAGCAAAAGATGATTTTGATAAAGCAATAGAGCTAGGTCTAGAATCCGCTTATGTTTATAGAAATAGGGGAATGGCAAATCAAGATCTTGGTAATATATCTGATGCACTGCAAGATTTCAATAGGGCGCTTGAACTAGATCCCAATTATATTGAAGCACTATTAAATCGTTCAAATTTATTCCTAAGACAAGCTGACTTTGGAAGTGCTATTAATGACTGTAATCAGATTCTAAAACTTAACAGTGAAGAGTATAGAGCTCTGAATAATCGAGGATTAGCTTACCGAGAACAAAGAAAATATCCTGAAGCTCTTAAGGATCTTAATAAAGCAATTGAATTGGCTCCTAACTTTTCTAATCCTTACGCTAATCGAAGTAAAATCTTTGTTCTTTCTAAAGACTATGAAAAAGCTCTAGATGACATAAACAGAGCTCTTGAACTTGATGAAAAAGCAACAGATGCTTTGTATACAAGAAGTGCAATTTTCTCTATTTTGGGTGAATATGAGAAAGCAATAAAAGACTGTAATGAACTGATACTGTACGATCAGAATAATATAGGGGCATATAACAATAGAGGATTAATATTCAGAAAAACAGAAAAACACACAGAAGCCTTGGAAGATTTCTACAAAGTCTGGGAACTCTCTACTGAATCTAATAATGAAAGAAAGTACGCTCCCATCCTTATAGTTGATATATTGGTAAAAATGAAAAAGGTTGAATGCCAAAAACTCAAAACTTGGCTTGAAAGAGCTAAAAAATACTTCAGATTCTATAATGAAAATCAGAAGAAAATAGTAGAAGAGGGAAATGAAATTTTCCTAAAAAACTGTAAATAAATTGAATAATTTGCCTGAATATTCAAAAAGAAGACAATGATACTTTTTATGATCTTTAATGTGAGGGTTAATGATGGAGAGAGGATTTTCTCTCCATCAGCCTTCGAATTTATAGTTAAAACGGAATCCATACTCGAATACAGATTCCGATTCCCACTCCGATGAGTAGGAAAACAAGCTCTATTACGGAAACTTCCACTTCAAATAGTAGAAGATTCAAATTTATACTCCTTATAGATTTTTTCATTCAAAAACCTACTTAAATTAACCTTCGCATTAGATTTATATCTTTTCGATTTCTCTTTTTTCTCCTATTTTTCTATCCTCTCCTATGAATTTGTCTTAGCTAAGCTAAAACCGTCTTACACTTATACTAAAAACCGTCTTGAAGAAAAATTCTTCTTAGTACACTATTGTCTTCCAAATATAAAAATGTATGGGAATCCCATTTTATGAATGTTAAAAGCCTTAATAAAGCATTTTAGAAGCTTGGTTTTCTTGTCCTTTTCCTTCTGTCCTTTAATAGATAACTTTTCTATCCTCTAGAAGTCAATTTCTTTCGACAAAAAGAATCCCTTACAAAACTATCTGTTGATCCTGAACATATCTGAAGACCACTTTCTTTAGAGGAGATAGTTAGTAGCACTGATTCTTTATTTTCGTTTCAATCTGATTCTTTGATGTTCCTTGTATGAGAATTGTCTTATTTCTGGAAGTGTTACCTTTAATAATCTTCAAAGAGGAAGAAGAAATATCCAAAAATTTTGAAAGAGTTTTAAGAACTGCAAGATTAGCTTTTCCTTTATCAGGAGGAGCTTTTACGTAAATATCAAAAGAATCGTCAGAAACAACAATTTTGTCTCTGGAAGCTTTGGGATGAATTTTGGTTTCTAATAAAACAGTATCATTTCTAAAAGAAATAAAAGGATAAGATTGCAAAAAGACACCAAGTATTATCGAACTTTGCCTGCTAAACGAGCAGCATTAGCGAAAGCAACGGTATTTAGAATTTCTTTGGGGGTCCATGTAACAACAGCTCCAGCCCATTTAGGACATTTGGCAACCATTACATGACCGTGCCCTGTGGTACTAGTTGAAATTAGCCTATCAGGAGCTACTGTAATTACTGCAAACCTCATTCCTCCGAAATCCACATCTCGAGTCTGATTTTTAAGAGCTCGAAAAGGAATCAATGGGTCGACACCCCATTCCCCGTAAGTATAATAGATTTTTTCATCGTCACCTATCAACCATACTACACCTATAGACCCTTCTTGTGCAAGTTTAGCTACTTCTTCTTGAAAACTCATAACTTTTTCACTTATTCTAAGATATTCTACATAGTTTTTTAATGTTTTTTATAGGGGAAATCTTTGATGTAATTGTTTTAAGCATTTTTAGATTTTTGTTCTTTCTAAACAGTCAAGAATGATATCTCTATGCTTAACTGAATTTTCTCACAAGTTATTCAGAGAAGCTATCAAGTTTCATATAAATTAGTTAAACAGCTTTTCCTCCACAAATATTATAATTTCAGCTTAATGATAAATAAAATCAATAGGTTTTTAGATTATTTCCCTAATATAAAATTAATAATGTCTTCTCCTGAAAATAGCGTTAGTATGAAACGTATTCAAAGATTGATTAGAGATTTAGACCTACGTTATATTCGAGGTTCTATAGATCGTCGAACATATCAGACACTAAAAAATAAGTATCTTCAAATGCTAGAAAATTCTGCACCGACGGCTGCAATTAAAGAAGATAGAAAAACTTTAGCTGAAACTAAAAAATTACTACCTCAGCTTGAAACAAACATGCACAAGATTCAACCTCTTCCTCAAGTACAAGAAAAAACAACCCAATTAGCAGAAGAACCGATTTTGGATCAGGTGCAAAAACCATCTGAAGAACCTGAAGCAAAACTGGAGACCATGACTGATGAACTACCTCTTCCTCTATTCGATTTTTCAGATCTTCCATCAATAGAGATAGAAGAATTACAAATTCGTTATGTTATGCGTTTAGCAATAAAGAGTGCAACCAAGGCTTTTGAAGAAGAAGTAGAGTTTGAACAACAATATTTATCAGGAAAACTAGATGATGAGGAATATTTGAAGATTAAAAATGATATCGAGTTAAAAAGCAATCGAATTTTTGAACATTTCTACAAACTCTCTGATTTGCTTTTCTCAATTTCTCAAGAGCACTTATTTAAGAGAACCCATAATAACTTTCTACTTTATAATAATGAACTCAGCGAAAATATTAGTAGATTAAGAAGAAATGAAGTTACTAAAAATGAACTCAAAGGAATAATATATGATATTAATGAGAGAGTGCTTAAACATCGTCCTATTTTGATTAAAGCAGTTCAAGACACAAAAAAATGGAAAAAAACTATTGCAAGAGAAATAGAAAATATTTTGAATTTTAAGGAAGCAAATAAAAAGAGAATTTCCGGTAAACAATTGGAAGCACTAGATCGCAAAATCAGGCAAATTCACATATATGAAGAGCTTTTAGATGAAGATATTCACGATTATAATAATGATTTGGAAGCCACGAATGTGATTTATGGAGAACATCTTCTTTATCAAGAGATCACAACACCTTACTTCAACGATTTATCATCGGATAATATAGAAAAAATACAAAAATATGGTGAGGTTGGTAGCACACTACATTACAAACCAAGTTTGGATATACTATCAAGCACTGAAACAAGTCAACTTGATTATAGTTTAATATCAGAGCTAAAATCATATTGGAATTTGACAGGACATCCAGTAATCGATGAACAAAAGGATTTAGTAGGATTTCTGGTTGGACCAGGATTTCATAAGCAGAATTTTGGTATAATTGTCAATCAACAACATGAAATTTCATTATCAATGATTAGAAGGATATATGACTACATAATTTCACCTAGATTACCTTCTGCAACAATTAGTCCAGAAGAACATCAAGAACTTTCAAAACAAAGCGAACTACAGAAAAAAATCTACTTGTTAAATGAGTTACCAAGAGTTATACCAAATATTTCATTTACACACCTAATTCCAGACACAATTTTAGAATATTGCAAGAGAAGCGACATCAAATTATCAGATGAATTAAGAACTGTGTTACTACAACCTGAAAACAATTTGTTTGTTCCTATAGAATTTATAAAGAAATCTCCACGAGAGGTCAACGTTGAAAGTAATAAAATTGTTCAAGCAGGGAGTTTACTTCCATTCTTTGATCCCACTACTAATATTAATATTAGCTCTCATATTTTAAAAAATGAAAATGTAAAAGTCAAAGATATTTTTGGAAATGAATTAGGAATCGGTCATTCTATAATTTCGCATCCAGGAAAAGGTTATTTTCTAGTTGTACTTAAAGAATTCATCTCAAATGAGTTTTATGCAAAATTATACGATATAGTCTATGGAGAGACCAAAATTATTACTAATGAAAAAGAAAAATTACCTGTTGAAGAGAAAAAATGGAGACTTATTTTCAATCTTTCAAGAGAGTATAATATCTCTGAAGGTAAAATTGAGGATCCAGAATTCCTCAAGAAAGTTATGATTGAGAAGAATACTGGTGTACTTCCAGAAGATATAGAAAACGCTAAATTTGTTCTTTATTCATTAGGTAATGTTCGAATTTTAAGCAACACTTTACAAATAAATTTCGGTGCTCCTTGTTTTGAACTCTCCAATATTTTTGAATTAGAGGGAAAAATAGTTGAAAATGTTCAAGGTAAAGAGATTGGTGTTGTCTACACTTTGCAAATTTTAGAAAAAACAATTCTTTATCTTTGGACATCTATAGATCTTTTACTTATCGCTTCTTTTGTAAGTGACAACCCACATAAGCTTCTTAGTACTGATGAGAATTTCATAGACAATTTAGCGATATCGATAGGAAAACATATGAGTGTAGCTCCCCAAACGGCCTTACGTCCAGATAATGTTATGACTTTCTTCAATTTAATCGGTAAAATTTCTTCGTATGAACAGATGAAAGAAATAATGAATAATTTTAAACCAACCCAAATCGAATTTTCTAGAATAATCTCAGTTGAAAAACGCAAGATTCTAGTAGATATAAGCGAAGAAGAACTTCTAGAAATAAATAGTACTGACGAAAGTAGCTCATCACAAGAGGATGTAGAACAATATGTTACTTCACCAGAATATTACTTAAAAGATAATTATACAGAATGAAATTGCTAAAGTTTCATTCCATTTTTTAGATACATTACGAAAAAGTTATGACTAAGAAAAACTTCTTGAACTCATGTCTTCAAAAAAAGTAATATTCACTGAAAATGCAGCAAAACCAGTTGGACCTTATTCTCAAGCTGTTCAAGTTGGTGATCTTCTATTTATTTCAGGGCAACTTCCTGTTGATATAGAATCAGGAGAGATAATTAGAGGAGATGTTAAAAGAGCTACTGAACTCATTCTGAAGAGCATTAAGGCTATTCTTGAACAGGCGGATTATAGTTTAATCAACGTTGTTAGATGCACAGTTTTTCTAAAGGATATGGACACTTTCAGCGATATGAATGAAGTTTATGCAAAGTTCTTCACTGAAAAACCTCCAGCTCGTGCAGCTGTAGAAGTTGCACGACTGCCAAAAGATGTTGACGTCGAAATCTCTGCTATAGCGATAAAAAACTAGCTTAGTCACATTTTTCTTTCTCTTTTTCTAATTCTTCAAGCATTAGTTTTACATTTTTTTTCTTCAAATTTGATATAGTAATATCTGCTAATTCTTGCAACTCATTACTCATCTGGGAACGATTTTTCATCAGAATCTCTAGAGTTTCCGTGTTTCCGATATATCCAAGTAGTTTTATAATTGTTGTTTTGGAAATATCTAGTATATCAGCTGTTAAGTATGAATGCAACTCATCTAGAACAAAATCTTTGTATTCATGCAATACTTCAGCTGCGGTTGCTCTCACTTCTCCATTTTCGTTGAAAAGCTGATTTACCAACAATCCTTGTGTATAAGAGTTTGGTTTTCTTTTTTTCAGAGAATTAATTGCAGCTATCTTTTTCCTTTGATTAGAATCGTTCTCCATAATATAAGTCAGTGTCTCACAAACTTTTGCAGATGAATAATGTTTTAGTTCTCGTATCGCAAATACAGACAAATCCTCATTAGAGTTTTTGATTTCTTTAAGTAAAAAAGACAAGAGCTCGTCATCTGAATAGTTCTTTAAACTATATTTTTCAAGCTCTTTCATTGATAAACGATTGTAAAAAAGGGATAAAAAGTTATGGGAGATTTATCTTTTCTTCCTATACATAACTGCTGCAAGTAAAGCTAAACCAGCAAAAACCGTTATTCCGAATGGGAATGGAATTGGGATATCATCGATATCTTCTGGTGGTACAAGTGTAAAGTATGTTGTTGTAGAGTAAGAATTTCCTGCATTATCATATACTGTCATCTTAACCCAATGATCTCCATAATAGAAGAATTGAATAGTAATTTCTCTTTCATCTATTAATTCATACAAATTTCCTTCGTCAGTTAGGAGAAAGACGTTTTTGACTTCGCTTCCCCCTATATCTGATACATTAAATGTTAAAGTTACATATTTATTACTGTCTTTTATTAGTGTATTATTAGAGCCATCTGGGTTAACTGTTAAAATCGTTCCTGAAGGTTTCTCTGAATCAATTAATATGGATAAGGTTACTTCAGTGAAACCAGCACCTGCAAAAGCTATTACTGTGATATTATAATCACCAGAAGATGCATAAGTATGGAAAACAATTTTCAAAGAAATATTAGTTATTGTATCAATAGCACTCCCGTCACCCCATGTTATATTTACTTGGGTGATGTTTACTTTTGGTGCTGAAGCTTCCCAAACTAATTGAATTGTCTTGTTATTTGTAAAAGTTGGAACATCAACTGAGAGTTCTGGTCTCCCATCGACTAATGTAATTATATGTGCTTGATTCTCGTGAAGATAACGTCCTTCTTTAGTCAAATTATCAATTTGATAGATGAAAGATCTTACTTCAATTTGAGTTTCTAAAGGATAAGAATGAGCAAAAGAAGCAGTTAAGTTGACGATGTCACCTGAAGTCACAAGATCAAAAGTAACATTCTCAAAACTCATATCGTGATTAGGAGTTACTTCTCGGTATTCTAGACCATATTTTGTGATGTTGTAGTCAGATAATGTAAGATTCATGTCAATAACATCAAACTGAGTATAGTAATCTTGATTAAATTGTGAAGTTAATGTTACATTAGTAGTAATGATATTTGGAATACCTATGTCATCTTCCATATCAAGAAATCCTGCTCTAAAAACAATAAAATCAGAATTCATTTGAAATGTATGATTATAATACGGACGATCAAAACCTGAAATGTTAACTTTTACATCATCGTATGGCATTAGTATAGGTTCTGTCCAACTTAAATTACTACCTATAATTCCATCATCCCCATAAAGTCTAGGCAATGTTTCATTAGTACCTCCATCCATTGTGTACCATATTGTAACATTCTGTCCTGGTTCTGCAACAATTACTGCACCTTGATATACAGCATCGTTCCTATAAAATAATATTTCAGTTGCGTTTAGAACATCGTCTATAAGAACAGGTCTTCCAATTGTTGCTTTTTTAGGAATGGTGTTATTTATTTCATCACTTACACTCCAGCTTAAACTAACAAAACTGGAACTTAAAACTAATCCGACAGTAATAATCAATAGTATAGAACTTTGTTTTTTATTCAAGAGTATCACCTAATGTATGAAGATGTTTCAATCTCTGGGAATTAACCTATATTTTTAAACTTTTTTAACGCTATTAAGAAAATATTGAAACTTTATTAGTAAGAATGTAAGGGAGTACAATACTATAAGGCGTATTTCGTGGTCTAACTACCTTTCTATCTTTTGAAAACTGAGTATCTCCTTCGAGTAATTCAAGCATATTTCCAGTTATGCTGAAAGAGGGGAGAGTGCCTTTAATTGACCCATTCTCAATCCAATGAGCATCAGTTGTTGAAATTTTAAAGACTCCAGTTTGCGAATCTGCAGTCATATGTCCTTGCACTGAATTTACGTATATTCCTTCTCCTACATCATTGAACAATTCACCAATCGTTTCGTTCCCCTCTGAAATAAGAAGATTGGAAGGATTAATCGCTGGATAAACTTTGTAATGGCGAGGAAATTGCTCAAACAATTTAACTCTAAAGGAATTACCTGTTTGAATACCTTGATCTTTAGAAAATTGAGTACTATTCAGCTCATTAACAAAATCACCATTTTTAATTAACACAGTTTTCGATTGGTTTTGTCCCTCATCATCAAATGCTGTAGAATTAGGTAAACCAGGAATTGTACCGTCATCAACTAAAGTAAAGTCGCTAGAAAAATCATAGTTCCCAGTTGAAATTTTTTCATTTTTGCAAAGTAGAGGTATAAATGAGAAAGAAAATATATCAGCAAAGGCATTAGGAGAAAAAACCACAGGTACAATTAAATTTGAAATCTTCGCTCTAGTTGCAGCGCTTTGAATGGTCTCAGACATAAGATCATCAATTAAACCATCTAAACTGTTAGGAATTTGTCTACTTGTAAGGTATTTTTCAGAACTTGCTATGATATCCTTTCCACGATACAATGCTCTAACATCAATATCAAACCAGGTACCTTTTTCAAAAGCAAGCATATTTGACGAATTGACGATTATTTTTCGTTCTAGAGAATAAGTAACACTACTGTCTAATATTACATTCTTGATTTGCTCATCTTGTTCGTTCAAAGCATAAATAATCGCAAAAAAATCTTCTTCATCTAGAGAAGCTATTCTTTTATCGTAAATATTGGCTATAGATTTAGAATCTTCCGTAATTTGTGGAAAACTGAAACTTGGGGTCTCTATTGGATAAGTACTTTGCTTATCTAGATTCTCTATTCGATTCAAAACAGAATTGATAGGAAAACAAGAGAAAAATAGCTTGTCATTATTAAAATATCTTATCGCACAACCTGCTCTGTTTGTTGAATGAAACTCTTTTGGTGTTCTAAATACCGTTCCACCTCTTATTTGAGAAAGAGATTGGATGAAGACTTCAGATTCATTGAAGTTATATTTCTGTTCAAGTTTATGGATTATTTGAATTGCAATCTCTTTGAGCTCATCATCTGTATACATTTAACTCACCCTCAATTCTGAAACGGAAATTTTTGGAGATACTGAACCAACAAATATTCTCTGATTATTTTTGACACAACTTCCTGGTTGCGCAAGCAATCGATTTCCAATACCTGTGATTTTGGTCAAAGTATCAAGCATATTTCCGCTTACTTGTAATTGTAGAAAATACTCTCCCAATTCCCCATTTTCTATTAATCGTCCATATTGAGCATTAAGGTTAAACGCTCCTGTTTGTGTCTCCGCAGAACCTCCTAAACCATCTCCAACATATAAACCGTTTTTTGTTTTTTCTAATAATTCCTCAAAAGAGAAATCTTTAGGACTAAAGAAGATATTACTCATTCTAACTTGAGGTAAATGTTCAAAACTGAATGCTTTGTAATTAGCTGAAGATTCTGCATCCATTGCAGCAGCAGTTTCTCGGCTATGCAAAAAGTCAGTATGAATACCTTCCTCTACCAGTAAGGTTCCCTTACCTTTTGTTCCCTCTGAATCATATTCGTAAAAACCGACAGTCTCAATATAAGGATCGTCAATTACCGTAACAATTGAGGGTGCTATTTTCATCCCTAAAAGACCTGCAGTAAATGACCTTCCAGCTAATACATTATCAGCTTCAAGAGAATGTCCAAGAACTTCATGAATACAGGTCCAAGAAAAGTCTTCACATAAAACTGCTTTGTAATTGCCATTCTTAACAGATTTAGCTGTAGGGAGATTATTAACAACTTCTATGAATTCATTAGTTTGTTCAAGATTCTGAAAAGGTAGTGTTTCTAAACCTCCCAGACCGCCATAATTTTTGTAAAACTTAACAACTTGATTATTTTTCTTCACTCTTCCTGTGAGAGTGAGAATAGAGTAAGGGTATTCTTGAAAGATTCTTGACCCTTCAGTATTAATAAATCTTTCAGACCAATTAAAGAAAAGAAGATCCAATTCTATCATAGCTGGTACATTAATCTTCTCAGATACATAATTATACAATTCAGAGATATAAGTATCAAAATCTTGTTTTGTTAAATCTTTCCAGTCTATTTTTGGATTAACTTTGATATTTGCCTCAGATTTTACAGAATTACTCAAAGATGATGTTCCCCTTTTCCAATTTGACAACATCGATGAAGCTCTAATCGCTTTTTCAACCTCTCTAGGAGCATATTTTATATCAGGAACTGAGGTGAAAGAAGTTATTCCATCAGACAGGATTCTAATTCCGTATCCTGTATCTATACAGTTCATTTCCTTTTTGATAACACCGTTCAAAGCTGAAATCCTTTTTTCATTTATTACCCCACTTCTAATACCAACATATTCTGCTCCTTTGGTTGAAGATGTTTCTAAAAGTGTTTCAAGGGGATCGATTATGAGCACCTCTTTCTTTTTTAAGAACTTCATCCTATATATAGCTAGTTAAACTCTTGCAGAAATCAATAGTGATAATAGATATCTTTTTGTTTTATCACATTAAGAAATGTCCAATGAAATTAGCTATAGTTTGTGACTTTGATGGAACCATAACTCAAAGAGACACAGGAAAAGAGATACTCTCAAAACTAACAACAAAAGACTGGGAATACTATGACCAATTCGTCATTAGTGGAGAAATGGGGACTCGTGAAGCACTCCAACACCAATGGGGTATGATTGAAAATACATCAGCCAAGGAAGTTTTCTCCATTGTAGATAAAATAGAAATAGATCCATTTTTCAAAGAACTATACGAATTGATCCAACAAAAAAACTGGGGATTTGTAATTGTATCTGATGGTTTTCTAAGTTACATAAGAAGAATTCTAGATAGAAATGATTTAATGGAAGATAATATAAGCATTAAAGCAAATGATTTTGAGATAGTGAAAGGTAAAATAATACTTAAATTTTTAACAGAATCTTGTGAACATGGTTGTGCAAATTGCAAGTTTACACATGTCACAGAACTAAAAGAACAGGGATTTACTATCGTTTACATTGGAGACGGATTATCCGATATATTACCTGCAAAATTTTTAGCTGATTATATTTTCGCAAAAAAGGATGAAGATCTTGCGAGAAACTTGAAAGGTGATAAGAGGCTTAAAACTTTTGAAACTTTGAAAGAAGTTAAAAATGAGCTTCTCACGTTTTAATTTGCTATAAACGAGTTTTTGCTTCATTTCATTTATAGCTTACAAATGGATTATCTTTTTTTTCTTTTCCGATTGTTGTTTCGTCTCCATGACCTGGAAAAACAAGTGTTTTATCAGAGAATTCATACAATTTCAAAATCGATTTTTCTAGCTCCTCAAAAGAACCTCCAAACAAATCAGTACGACCAATACCTCCATTAAAAAGAACGTCACCTGATATAAGCGAATGCTCAAAAGAGAAACAGATGCTTCCTGGAGAATGACCTGGTGATAATATTGTTCTAATTTCAAGATTTCCTAAACTAAATATCTGATCATTTTCAATAGAGATATCATGTTTTCCAAGCGATTTAGCCTCGAATTCAAACATTTTAGCAAAAAATCCAAGGTTTTCCATCACCCCAGTTTCTTTTTGGTTATATGCTAATAATGCTTCAGGAAACACTTCTCTAATGGCTTCAATACCAAGTACATGATCAAAATGTAAATGAGTACAAAAAATGTATTTCATTTTAAGATTCTGATGTTCAATTATTGACATTAAATTATCTATAGGTCCTCCTTTATCAAATAAAACTGCTTTCTTGGATTCCACATCATAGCGAAGACACCACTTTGTACTCAAGGGACCAGTAAGTTCTCTTGTCAACACAGGAGAGATCAGTACATAAGGTGTCAGAAAAAAGTTAATAAGAACTTTATGAATGGTAAATGAAATGATAACTTTTTTAATAACGGTGCCCTAGTTTTATTGAAACAAATGAGTAAAAGGAAGAGAATTAAAGAAGAGAGCATTGTAGATATAGACGATGAGATGGAAGAAATCGAATTTATTCCTCTAAATGATGAACAATCTAAAGAGGAGAAAGAAGACGTTATCGATATTTTAACAATTAAAGAACAACCTGAGAAGGAGGAAGAAAAAGATTTTGTATATCCACCTGATATGGAAAAAAAAGAGGAAGAACAACATATTGAAGTTGGTAAAGAAGTAATTGAAGATCAAACTGAAATTACCAAAATAGTGAAAGAAGATTTAGATTTGCTCATTAGCACTTTGATAAATTCAAACAGAAACAAAGTTAGGCTAGATATAATTGAAAAGATTGGAGAATTTATAAAAGAAGAAAAAGTAAAAAAAACGTTGAGCTATATTTCGAAAAATGATAAATATCCGTTATGCAGAGCAAAAGCAGTATCCTACCTCTCTGATATTATAGAAGATAAGAAAGTTAAAGAAACCATTTTATCAAAACTTGGTGATTCAGCAAAAGTAGTAAGACATTGGGCTGTCTGGGGTTTAAAAGGAGTTATAATAGATAGTGATGTTCAAAAAGCGCTTATTAAAAGATTATTAAGAGAAGAGAAATCACGGAAAATCAAACTCTGGATCATCAAAATTCTTAGTTCACAAATAAAAACAGATAGAGTTGAAGAAGCCTTTTTAGGACTTTTAAAGCAAAATTTGAATATAGAAACAAAAGGATTGGTTGTTGATTATTTACTTAATAATTTAAGCGATAAGGAAATTTGTTATCAGCTTTCTACATACGTTTTAAAGGAGAGAAACAAGGGAATAAAAACAAAGATTATCCAGAAATTCCTAACTACTGATAACCTTGATGTTAAGTATTCTCTTGAACGCTTAGAAAGAGAAGAATATGATGAAAATATACTGTCGTTGCTAAAAAATAGGTAACAGAAACCTTATCAACATTCTGAAGCCATCGATTTTAACATATGTCAGATTCACAGAATGACCAAGAACATCAGATTGGTGAACAAGACATCACGGACTCCACACATGATGCTGGGGAGTTTACAAAGAAAGATGAAATAGCTCTTTACTCCAGATCAATAGCTACAAGCATTAATAGCGGACTTGTTCAACCATTTGTTTCTATGATCGCTTTACGTCTAGGTGCAACTGCAGGAATATTGGGATGGATACAAGCTGTCGCGAATTTACTAAGCACTTTTCTTGACCCTATTTTTGGTCGAATATCTGACAAATTAAGAAGAAGAATACCGTTCATTGTAATCTCAACAATAACTTGGAGTATTCCATATATTTTTCTATATTGGGTCAAGGCGCCAGAGTTGATTATTATTATCGTAGCTTGTGTTAATATATTATTGAGTCTTGGAAATCCTGCTTGGGGAGCTCTACAAAATGAACTTTTTCCAGCAAATATCAGAGCTAAATTAACAGGTAGAGTTTTTTGGTTTAGCTCCTTTGGATCAATGATTGCTACATTATTTACTGGTGTTATCTTAACAATCGCTTTTGGAGATATTGATTTCCAGAAATACATTCTTATTCCCATTTGTATAGGTATTGTCATCTCTGTTTTAGGAATTCTTCCGTTCAAAAACATAAAGGAACCATTAGCAAGAACAAGAGAAGTACAGGTGAAAGTTGATATAAACATGTTTGAGAGCCTAAAAGCAGTTTTTAAAAATAAACTTTTCACCAAATATCTAATTATTTCATGTATATACGCCCTTTTCTGGTCTTTTGCTTGGCCATTGTTTTCTATAAAACAAGTTAATGTTCTAGACGCATCGTCACTAGAAATAGCTATTCTAGAAATAATCTTTGCATTAACAACAGTCCTGTTCATAACTTTTGGAGCTAAACTGAGTGATAAAATAGGAAGAATTAAACTTATTTTCTTCAGCCGGTTTTGTATGGCAATATTTCCTTTACTATATATTTTTGCAACAGAAATATGGCATCTTTATTTAGTTCATGTTATTGTGGCTAGTTTAATAACGTTTGGAATAACTAGTGCTCAAGCCTACCTGTTAGACATTATACCACCAAAAGAGAGTGGAACATACTTTGGTTTCTTTACGATGATAACTGGAATATTCTTCTTTGTCGGATCACTGATGGGAGGTTATTTAGTTGAGGGTTTACAAAATTGGTATACTTTAGCAGAATCATTGACCATAGTATTCATAATTGTAGCAAGTGTAAGATTTTCAACTAGCTTTCTATTTCTAACGCTTAAAGAATACAAAAAGTTTCCTTATTCGTTTGGAGATCTTATCAAATCTATTAAATTTAGAAAAAAAGGTTAAGAATAAGGAAGAAAGGATTATTCACTTTCTTGATTATTTTTACTCGAAATATCAACTAAAACCTTTTTTACTGCTTTTTGTACATATAAACTCTCATCATCAAACATTTCAAGTAAAGGAGCGACAGATTTGCAATTGAATGGGAGATATTATATACCGAAAATACTTATGATGGATCTGCACGAGGAGAATTTAGACTCCAAGTCAAATACTATACAAATGGAACATGGAGAATGAGAGAAACATCAAAATTCTATGTTGAACAAGAAGATCTTGAACAAGAACTACTCCCTAACCTCAGTTTTATATTAGACTACGATTTGGAAATTTTGATAACTAAGCTTTTCGAATAATTGAGGATGACCCTGGAGCAGATGACCAAATAATAAAACCTAGAGAATATGATACAGGTTCAGGAATTAACGATGGTTACTGGGAGTGTTGGTACTTTATCTATAATCCTTCAACATGGTATTCTCGAACTTATGGCAAAGAAAAATCTTCAGGTGACTATTTTGAAGCTCAAATAACAAATCTAGACTACTAATAATGACGATGTAAAAGTATAACAAGTATTTAAATAATCTAATTTCCTTTATTATATAGAAAAGAGAATTAATCAAATCATGGGATGAAGAGAT
>BPTO01000068.1 GCA_023705985.1 Candidatus Heimdallarchaeota archaeon
CAACTGATTGACCAAATTTTGTCCTTCATACAGAAAATTCTGTGCTGTTTGAAGATTAATCCAGATAATTGCCATATTACCAAAAAGTGGTAAATTCGTTTCTTCATCAACTATATATGAGTAATAAGAATCCTGTGCAATTCCCTTTATTGTGAAGTTGGTTATTTCTTTTGGAAATGTTATTGAAATCTCATCGTTCAAACTCACATTTTGTCCAAGAAATTTAATTGCCCTACCAGCAAAATGAGTTTCAACTAAACAACTTGTATCTGAATCTAAAATGGTTGATTCATCACCAATTTCCGATGATTTTTCTTCGATAACTAGTTGATTTAGCTGATTCGGGAAATTAACACCGATAACTGCTGCAGGGAATTTTTCTCCTTTAAACTTTATCTCAGTCATGAAGTAGATTCTGCTTTCAATACGATCTATGGAAAATTCATCAAGAAAACCCGAATTTGTTTTAATTGTAGAAACATTGGTGTTTTCTAATGGTTCAGAAAAGGAAAATGTTCCATCAGCAACATTGTAATATTCTTGATTGAGCTCATAAGTATTAAATATGACAGGTTGTCCTGCTCTTAAGCCTGATAACAGAGCTATAGATATTGCAATTACTAAAATTATTGAAACTGAACGAAATTTGTTCCTCCAAATTTCACGAAATAGTTTTTTTGTTAGAATTTTCATATTATTCAACTTTTACCTTTTATGTTCTGTTATCTGTGGGATTTTCGTCTATTTTCTCTATTTTACCCATTCGAAGATGAAATACCCTGTCAGCATATTGAGTTATACTAATATCGTGAGAAACAACAATTAGCGTTGTCTTTTCCTTTTCATGTAATTCTCGTAATAATTCTGCAATACTTTGACCAGTAACAAAATCTAGATTACCAGTGGGTTCATCTGCAACTAATATCCTTGGTTTTTTAACAAGTGCTCTTGCAATAGCAACACGTTGTTGTTCTCCTCCAGAAAGTTGTGCAGGAAAACGGTATTCCTTACCTTCTAATCCTACCTTCTCGAGAACTTCAAATGATTTCCTTTGCACTTCATGTTTATCTTTTATTCCTTGAAATTCCAAAGCTAAACCAACATTTTCCCAAGCTCTAAGACTGGCAACAATATTGAAGAATTGGAAAACCCACCCTACTTCATTTCTTCTGTATGTGTTCATCTCACTAGTTGTATAGTTAGCTATATTTCTTTCTCCAACCAAAACCTCTCCTTCAGAAGGAAGATCTATTCCTCCAATCATGTTAAGTAAGGTTGTTTTACCTGCACCTGAAGGTCCTAACACGACAACAAATTCTCCCTTATATACTTCCATATCAACTCCATTTAACGCAAGGACTTCTGTCTCTCCAAATTCAAAAGAGCGTACAAGGTTTGTAATTTTAACCATTATATCATTGACCATTAAATCACTACTAAGTAGATTGTAATAATAGCTATAAATAAATCCTACTGCGGTCAACAGATAGTTATAGAAGGTTTTCTTTTTGTCGAAAGAAGAATGCGACTTAGTTTGTTTTTCTGCTCAAACTGCACATAAAGCCTGATAAACTTCTCTTATTAATGATATTTCTAAGTCAAACACAAAGATTTTTGATTTTATTTGAACGTTCTATATTTTTTGAATACGTTTATAAATATAGTCGATAATAATATACCAACAAGTTACTGATTTATTACAGATATTAGAGAAATTTCATAGAATGAAGGGTGGTACAATGAGTAAAAAGAGTATTACTATAAATATGCTTGATTTGGTTAGCGATCCCATAAAGATAGAAATTTGGGATGAAATCCAGCGTGGAGTCAATTTAACAGCAAAGGAATTAACTAAAAAACTTAATCTAAAAAAGACAAATATTTACTATCATCTCAACCATTTAGAAGAGAGCAGATTAATTGTTTCTGAGAACCATATCCTTCCAGGAAAGAATCTCTTACAAAAAACGTATAAAATCAATGAAGAAATTTACAGTCCGAAAGAATTTGAGGTTAGAAGGGAGTTATATGAAACCCAAGAGAGAGTGAGAGAAGCTTTTCTCTTTCAGTATTACATAGTTGTGATGCATCTAAATAGGAAAATTTTACAGATATTTGAAATGACCAATGAAGAAGTTAAGGAGTTAATAGAACAGGATAAACACAGTTATGCTAAAATTCATTATATTAGAGATAAGGATTTAGCTCTTGTAAGAGAGACATTTGATGGGTTGGTTTCCTCAATTATTGAAAAGCATAGAGAAGATACATCTCCAACAGAAATCTGGGAAGACATAACACATGCGATGATACTTGGATTATTACCAATGTAGGTGGATGTAAAATGATAGAAGATTCTGTTCTAACCAGAACTAAAAGATTTTTTAGAAAAAACGATTTAGTCTTTCGTGCTACTTTTATAGTTCTTCTTATCGTTGTAGCAGTTTATAGTTTTTTTCAAGGGGATGGTTTACTTCGAATTATTACCATCTTAGCTATTTGTACAATGGTTGTTTCTTTTCTCTCTCACTATGTTTTCAATTACCTCTATGGTGAAGGTTACAAACTTGCTTATGTTCTAAATGAGATCCTTTACCTGTTTCTTGGTATCCCAATCATGCTTATTGCTATAGGTTATCTTCCAATTAGTATCTACATTCTCTTTTCTGCGACTGAGGATACCAGTAGGATTGTTCCTATTTTAATAGCTATCATGGTCACTTTACAGATTTTTTCCTTTATCTACATTCTAAGACACAGAGGGAAGGAAGAAGGAAGAACTATTATTCAGCTAATCAAATATCTATTTGATTTTAAGGCCAGAGCAGAAGAACAACGAACGCACCGAGAACAAGCAGAGAAGATTGATGAATTTTATTCAGGGGTGAGTAAAGTGAAAAAGAGGGTTAAGACAATGATGGTTGAAAGTATTGTGGGTTTTGGGGAATGTGATTGGAAGAGTAGCCGTGGGATAAAACTAGAAAAACGAGTTTGTTGGAACTGTAAAACAGTTAATGAGGGAGATTCAATAATCTGTGAAAAGTGTGGATGTAAACTTGAAACTTGATAAAACAAGTTAAAATGTGAAGAATAGGGAATGAGTTCCCTCTATTCTACATTACGAATTGAATGTCCTTTGTAAATTGCTTTATCAAACGCAAGTCTTCTCATCTGAGGTTGAGTGTTAATTTCTTCATAGTAGTGCGCAGCTAATCCTACTGTTCTACCAAAAACAAAAATCGCTTTTGCTAGTTTTGGATCTATATCCATATCAGCTGTAATTGCGCCTATAACCCCATCAACGTTTATCGGTAGATTCATGCCTCTTACACGAAATAGAACATCACTAACCATTTTTGATACTTTTACACAGTCTTTTGCATAACCTGCTTCCTCTGCAAGTTGCCAAAGAACATCTTTTCTAGGATCTTTTGTATGTATACGATGTCCTAGACCTTCAATTCTTTTTCCTGCCTTGATTGCACTATTCATCATTTCAAAAGTAGACTCTTCTAGTGGGATGTTTTTTTCTTTTGATTTGTTAACGACTGATAAGAAAAATTCTGCAGCTTTTTGCCCAGCTCCACCATGAACATCAGTTATTGCTTGAATTCCTGCGGAAAGAGCGATTTCATAAGGTGCTCGAGTTGATGAGAGGACTAGTGTTGCTTGAGCAGAAGGAGGAGTTATCCCATGATCAACACAAGCTGTAATCATTGCTTCAAGTAATCTAACTTTCAATGTACCTTGTTGTGTTTCCCCAACTAGCCCTAGATAAATCAAGTCAGCAAAAGATACATCAGTATCTTTCACACTGGTTATCGCTTCTAGATTATCTTGAATAATCGCTAGATACTTCACCATCCTACCTAGAGTATATGCCACAACTTTAGGTTCATCGGGAACTGAGCTCACGTAATTAGATAACCGTTTATCAATTTGCAAAAATGTACCAAGCATTTTTGATACATCAGGACTTTTTGGAACTCCATCATAATTGGAGAATTCTTCTCTAATAGCATTTTTAGCAATTTTTTCAAGCTCAATTATTTCTTCTGTATCTGCAAATTCTCCTTGTAGTAACAGATACAATGTTTCTAACAACCCTTTCTTTGCAATAATTTCTTGCAGGTGATATCCTCTTATAATTATATTATTAGGCATCACATTTGTAATTAGTGTCCCCCATGTTTTTTCTGGAGGTTTAGCATTCCATTTTTCACTCATTTTCTTGTAATAATCTTCAATTTCGAAATATGTACGATTTAACTTGGATTTCACAGTTTCAATTAAATCTCTCTGATGGTTAACGACAACCACACCAGCTTTTTCTAAAGCTTCTTTCTTTGAAGAATATGTGCCATAGCTTTGACCTGGTGCTACTACAGCTCCAGCATGACCCATAGTTTTTCCTTCTGGTGCATTTGCTCCTGAAATCAATGCAACTAAGGGTTTAGGGTATTTTTCGGGTTGAGAAAGCATATCTTGGGCAAGTAATTCTTCTTGCATTCCACCTATTTCTCCAGCGATTACTACTAAATCAGTATTTTCGTAATTCATCACTAATGAAACAAGATCTACAAAACGTGAACCAATTGCTCCGTCCCCACCAACGCCAAGAACACCATTTTGCGCAATTCCTGCACTAGCTAAAGCATCAGACAAATGATATAGGATTGCACCACTTCGTGAAAGTATGGTTACACCTTTAGGTCCAATCTTCCCCTCCTTTTGTTCAGCTTGAAAAATATCTGGAAGCATCCCTACTTTAATTCCTTCGGGTGGAAAGATAATCCCAGGAGTGTTCCCACCAAATAATATCGTTTTATATTTTCTAGCCTCTACTAGGATGTCTCTAACGTCTTTTAACGGAATGAATTCAGATATCAAAACTACAATAGGTATTCCTGTTCGGATTACTTCGATTGTTGCATCTTTTGCAGTTGAATAATGTCTCCAAATACTAGCTATTGCAATATTAGGATGCTCTGTTATCGCTTCTTTTGCAGAATTATAGACAGGAATAGTTTCGTGTACTATCCTACCGCCCTTTCCTGGAGCTACTCCACAAGTGACATCAGTTCCATATTCCATCATAAGTTGTGCATGTCTTGTTCCTTGTCTCCCTAGACCAACAATCATAGTTTCAATATTTTTTGATTCTGATATACTCTCTGCAAGTTCTGGTCTAACTTGTTTAATAAGATAATAGAGTAATCCTTGGTTAGCTTTGAACTTATCAATTGACATTTAATTGCCACCTTCCTTCATTTGTTTCTTTATTTCGAAACCATATTCTATTCCATCTCTGATAATATCAGCCATTATTTTCTTATTTCCAATTGTTATATGCAAGTCTCTTAATGGTTCAAGTGTCTCTTTTTTTGCTTTTTCATAAAATGATTTTGCTGCTGCAAGATCTGTTCCAACCATCCTTCCGAAAACAGGAATCATCCGTTTGTTAGCTAGAAATCTATCCCTTAAAGCCATAATCAAACCTTGAATAAAAATGTCACAACTAGAAATACCACCAAAACGGCTAGTAATAACAATATCAGTAGCTGGGTGATCCATTAATAAATGGAACATATCCGCAACCTTAGCAAGTGGAGGACCTCCCCCACTATCCATGAAATTAATGGGAACAACTTTACCATCAAAATAACGATTACCTAGATTAACAACTTCATCAATTGAGAAAATTCCGTAACCTGCTCCACCAGGAACTAAACCTACGTACAGTATATCGTCCTTTTTTATGAAATTTTCAGGATTATCAAGTAAATCAAGATAGGGGAAACCAATTTTATAAGCTTGAGCTTCAAATAATGTCTGTTCTGATACATCATGCCTCTTACTTTGAGGATCAATGTCAATAGATTGTAATAATGACGCTTGTCTGTACAAACTATTATCATCAAGTACTAGTTTTGCATCTGCAGCAATTATTTTGTTATTTTTAGTTAATATTAATGGATTTATTTCGCAAACTTTTGCTTCAACTTGTTGGAACACTGAAAAAAGTGAGCTTATAGTTGTTTTTAATTGATTATCAACCGCTTTTAAATCTGGATTCTTTTTGATTAAAAAGTCAACTGCTTCTTGTGCTATTGAATCAGGTAGAACTTTGGAATTATCAAGAATTGTATTTTTCCATATTTCTTCTGGTTTTGTTCGTGCAATTTCCTCGATATCAATACCACCACTTGCAGAAGTAACTATAACTACATCAAAAGTCGCAGGATCAGTAGTAACTGATAAATAAATCTCGCTAGCAATATCTACTGCTTCCTCAAGTAGTAGCTTATCGATTGGGTAGCCATGAATTGTTAAATCCAACATTTCACTAACAATCTGCTTAGCTTCATCCGAATTATCAGCTTTTTTTATCCCACCTGCTTTTCCTCTTCCACCTATCAGTACCATTGCTTTTATCATTATTGGGAAATTTAAGGTTGAAAACTCTAATTCCTCTGTAGTTTCGATTACTGCAATTTGTTTTGGTATGGTAAGTCCAAATTTCTCGAAAATTTGTTTTGCTTCATATTCATATAATTTCATTCTCTTTCCCTTCTAACTTGAGTATATTTTTTGGTAATATTTGATAAGTCCTCCAGCACTGAAAATCTTCAATAATTCTTCAGGGAGTTTTGGAAAATCATAGGTTCTGTCGCCATTGATTAGTTTCCCATTTTCCAAATCAACCGATGTTGGAACATTTGAATCAAAATTTTCCACAAATTCAGGATGGACAATTATTGGTAATCCTTGATTTATTGCTGAACGGTAAAAAATTCTAGCAACCGATTTAACAATTACTGCTTTTACGCCAACATAAGCTAATCCTACAGATGGATGTTCTCTAGATGACCCGCTACCGAAATTAGCACCAGCAATAATGATATCACCTTCTTTAACTTGAGAAGCAAAAGCTTCATCTAGTCCTTTGAATAGATGGGGAACGATTTTTCCTCCTTCTGCTGATTTGATATCGTAAGTCAAATTACCTGCGAACATTTGGTCTGTGTTAAAATCATCTACATCACTATAATTCCAGACATTTTTATTGGATCTGTTATCATCTGATGCTATAACTATCGTTTTTTCCTCTTCATCTTTTGGTCGAATGTTTATCTTTGTTTCCTTTTCCTCTACAAATAGAGGTAGAAAATCTCTGGGATCAACAATTTTCCCAGCGATTGCAGAAGCAGCTACAGTTGCAGGAGAAGCTAAATAAACTGATGATGCTTTATTTCCCATTCGTCCTAAAAAGTTTCTATTAGCTGTAGATATTATATTAAAACCATCAGCAGGTATTCCTTGACCTTTTCCTAGACATGGACCGCAACTACACGAAAGAATCGTAGCTCCTGCTTCGACAAAAGTATGTATTGCTCCTTTAGCCAAAGCTTCTAGATATATTTCTTGAGATGCTGGAGCAACAATAAATTGCACTCCTTGCTTAATTTTCTTTCCTTCCAAAATTATTGCAGCTATTAGAAAATCATCTAACCTAGCATTTGTGCATGTTCCTAGGAAAGCTTGATCAACCGGTATTTCACCAATTTTTGATATTAATTGTATATTATCAACTTGATGTGGAATCGCAACAAGAGGTTCTAAATCATCTAGAACAATTATAATTTCACGGCTGTAAATAGCATCCTCATCAGCCCAAAACAATTCCTCTTCTTGAGGAAGATTGTCTAAGGCATGTTTTTCTTTTAACCATTCTAGTAATACTTCATCTGGAGGGAAAATAGCCGTTTTAGCACCCATCTCTGATGCAAGGTTTGCCAAAGTCATACGTTCAGAAACGTTTAGTGTTTTCACTCCATCTCCGTGAAATTCTATTGCTTGATAGTTTGCACCTGAGGCACTAATAAGATTCATAAGCCATAAAGCGATATCTTTTGCATATACTCCTAAAGATAGATGCCCTTTTAAAACGATTTTTAGGGTTTCTGGAACTCTAAACCAAGTCTCTCCAGTAAGCCACAATCCAGCTGTTTCAGTTCTATCTATTCCTGCAGCAAAAGCTGAAAAAGCTCCACTTGTGCAAGTATGTGAATCAGAACCTACAACCAGCATACTAGGTAAAACATGATTCGACATTAGTTGATGGCAGATTCCACGTCCTTCATCATAGAAGTTTTGGATTTTTTGTTCAGTAACCAATTTTCTAATACTCTGATGATCATTGGCTATCTTTGCACTAGTTGGAGGTGAATCATGGTCTAGAACAATAACCAAACGATTGGGATACTTAATATTTTTTCCACCCATTTTCTGAAAAGTCTTTACAATTGATGCTGAATTATCATGAGATAAAATCAAATCTGGTTCAGCATAAACAATATCCCCTGCGTTAACTGATTCTCTTGATTTAAATGAAAATAATTTCTCCGAAAATGTTTTTCCACTCATTGTTCTTTCCCCATCAAAAATTTGATTCTTTTCCTAGTTCTAGTAGTCCTCCAGCTCTCATAATATCAAGTACTGGTTTGGGTATAAGATTGCATTTCATTGAAATCCCTGTGTTTTCATTAGAAATTTGAGCATTAACAAGATCGATTTCCAAGTTATCATTGTCATCCATCTTGAATTCTAAAATTCCTGGAGCTTCAATTAAGAGTAATCCTGCATTTACAGCGTTACTATAGTAGATGGGACCAAACGATTCTCCAATAATCGCTTTAATTTTATGAGCTAAAAATCCTGTTACTGCTTGTTGTCTAGTTGACCCTTTACCAAAATTCTTACCGACAACCATTATCTTGTTTTCATTGTTCTCTTTCCCAAACGATTGATATCCAGGAAGATTCCCAAAAATATGTGGTTTGATTTCTTCTGGATCATGAATTGTTAACAATGATTGATGAAATATCTGATCTGTATCAATATCATCAACCTTAACTAGTTTTACTTGACCATTAATTTTCTCTTCACTCAATTGTTCATCACCCATTTATTCATACTCTTTTATTGGAATAGCTATCTTTCCTTCAATAGCAGCTACAGCTGCAACTACAGGACTGGCTAAATAAACATCTCCTGGACCTATTTTTCCCTGAGTGTTTCTATTCCCTGTTGTTATAGAAACTGTTGTTTTACCACCGGTTAGACCATATTGTCCTTTTGCACATGTCGAACAACCAGCTCCAAAGAAATTACCACCTGCTTCTAGAATTGTTGTCATAGTACCATCAGCATTTAGAGAAACAAAGTCTTCTCGAGTAGCTGGAACAAGCCCTAAACGTACATTAGGATGAACTTTTTGATTCTTCAAGATTCTAGCAGCTTGCTGAAAGTCTAAAGTTGTGCCATTTGTACAAGATCCAATAACTATAGAGTTTATCTCAGTTCCTATTACATCTTCAATTGGTTTAACATTATGTGGATGTGGAGGGCAAGCTAAGTATAAACCTAAGTCTTGGATATCGATCATTATTTTAGAAGAATAATTAGCATCGTCATCAGCTGAAATTGAGTCAATTTCAATATTGAATTGTTTATAGTATTCAGCTGTTATTTGATCAGGAGCAACAAAACCAATAGATCCAGATGCTTCTGTAATTAGTGAACACAGAGTTACCCTTTCTTCTATGCTTAATCTTGATATTATCTCACCATGAAATTCAACTGAACAACCAGTAATACCATATTCATGCAACTGCTTCAGTACATAAAGAGCAAGATCTTTTACAGTAGTTGGCCATTTATAATCTCCTTTCAATTCAACTTTAACTGTTTCAGGAATTTTTATCCAATATTTTCCTGTTTTAACAGCAAAAGCTAGCATTAAATCTCCTGCTCCTTGTCCCAAAATCCCTAATGCTCCTAATAGATTATAATGACTGTCTGCTCCTATAACTATATCGCCAGGAAGAGAAAGACCTCTTTTAAATAGTAAATGTGACCCAATTCCTGATCCCAAATCTGTAAGTTGAATGTCGTGCTTTTTTGCGAAAACTCGCAGTTTTTCTTGATCTATTGCATGTTTTGGATCATTACCATAAGGGTAACAATCAGGTGTAAAAATAATTTTCTTATTATCAAAAGTTTCTGATCCTAGATAATATTTTTCAAATAAATCAATTACTTGTGGACCAGCATAATCTCTAGCTGTTACAAGATCTAGATTAACCCAAACGATATTACCAGGATAGATTTCTTCATCTGAACTCTCAGTATGTTTTCTAATGATTTTCTCGACTAAAGTAAATCCTACCATTTCTTCCATTTCCCCTTTTTTTAAATAAGTTATATCCTTTTTGAAATGACATCGTACTGCTACAAAAACTAATTTAGTTCTGCTATTTTCTTACAAATAGCTTCTGCCATTCCTGAAGTTGTTGTAACTCCACCCATATCATAAGTACGAGCTTTTCCTTCTGCAATAACTGCAGCAACAGCTTCTTCTATTTTTTGAGCTAAATCATTTTCACCCAACCAATCCAACATCATTTTAGCTGCAAGAATAGTAGCAATTGGGTTTACTTTGTTCATTCCAACATATTTAGGTGCTGAACCATGCGTTGGTTCAAAGACTGCGAATTTTTCACCTATATTACCAGAACACGCAAATCCTAGTCCACCTATTAGTTGAGCAGCTAAATCAGAAACAATATCACCAAACATATTAGAAGCAACTAGAACACCATAATTCTGAGGATTCTTAACTAACCACATAGCCATAGCATCGATATTGGTTTCCCATAATTCAACGTCTTCATAATTTTCAATCAATTTTCGAGCTTCTCTTATCATCATTCCGCTTGTTTCTCTGATAACATTTGGTTTTTCCACTACAGTAACGGTTGGATAAGCGAATTTTTTAGCATAGTCCATACTAGCTTTTAAGATGCGTTGAACTCCATCTCTAGTGAAGATTCTTGTGGAAATTGCGACATCATCTAAGTTCGCTTCAGCAAATCTTTTAGCTTTAGGGTGGTTCTCAACAATAGTTTTCATAACTGCTTCAGGTACTGGATGCCATTCTATTCCTACATACAATCCCTCAGTATTCTCGCGGAAAACTACTAAATCGATATCATCACGGAAATTTAATGGGTTCCCAAGATAAGCTTTGCATGGGCGTAAATTGACATACAAGTCAAACAGTTGTCTTAATTTAACAATTGGGCTAAAATAAACTAATCCTTTATTATGTAATTCTGGTTTCAATTCCTTAGCAGCTTCATCTTTAGGTTTTGAAGTAATAGCACCAAACAAGGAACAAGTTGATTCTTTTAATAAATCTATAGTTCTGTCAGGTAAGGGGTTGCCCTCATTACACCAGAACTCCCAACCAATATCACCATAAGTGTATTCAGCTTTTTCACTAAAACCTACAGCATCAAGAACATTGATAGCTGCTTCTATCGTATCTTTACCAATACCATCGCCTGGTAAAACCGCAATCTTATATTTACTCATTATAACATTCATCCTCTTTTTAGTTATTTATTTTCAAATAATTTCTTAATTGGAGCAAAACAAAGAAAATCACATCGACTAACGATTTCAACTTCAGGTAATCTATCAATTTTGTCTCCTTCCTTACTGTGAAAAACTATTGCTTGACGCACAATTAAAGGTAAATCAAACTCATAGACTAGTTCTAATCCTTGTGCAGGATGTCTTATCCGTTTTCCAGCAATAGTTTGTCTAATGCGTCCATTTGCATCTTTTTCATATTCGACAAACTTTCCAACG
Organism: Candidatus Heimdallarchaeota archaeon; assembly: GCA_023705985.1. GTDB lineage: Archaea > Asgardarchaeota > Heimdallarchaeia > Heimdallarchaeales > Heimdallarchaeaceae > 18H4-34. The sequence goes on from BPTO01000068.1 coordinate 11,719, forward strand.
TCATGAAGTAATGCAGCAGCTATTAACTCATCTCTGTTCAGCATATCTCCTAATCCTAACATCTCATATCTTTCATATGTGGCTATACACATTTGAGTAACTGCCTTGATATGATCAACAATGTTTATTTTTGGTGCTTTACCTTCTCCAATTAATTCAGGTATCAATAATGTAAATGGAATTGTTCTTATCTCTTCTTCTTTCCATCCACCTAAATCAATCGCTTTCTCTAAGGATTTAGCAACTTTGCTTTGCAAATCAATATTTTTAATCTCCTCTAATTCAGGAAACAGATTTTTCATATCCATTATTAACAACCTTTAATATCGCTTTTTCTGTACAAATTAAGAAACGATAATTATCTCAATTTATACAAGTTTTTTTTAATGTAAAAGTATTTTTAATGAGTTATAATTAAGCATTTTGCTACGACTTCTTTTTTTAAAAATAACATAATTTTGAGTATTGACTATTGATTTTTATTTAACAAAATTTTTCTTTTTGTTTTCACATAAATTAACCATAGCATAATCGCGGAAAAGAGAGCTAAACTGACATAGATCATAGTTAATGATAATTTTCCTAAATTATCTACATCATCTAAAGTTAGTATTTCTTTAGAAAAATATTGAGCAATAAAATAAAAAATAATCGACTGAAAGGAAGGTAACACTGCTAAAAAGACAATTTTTTCTTTTAATGTAATAAATAGGAATATTGATAGAAATAAAGAAACAACCGATAAGAGGATTGAAAAAACTAACCTTAATTGATAGTTAATATCTAAGTCAATATGGAAAATTCCTAATAAGTCTGTATATGTCAGATTAAAAATAATAATTACAGAAAATATTGGTGTAATAATCAAACTAAACGTAAAAACCGAAATTACGAATATCCTTCCCGCTTTAGAATTCTGGAAGTATTCCTTAAATCGATTCATTATAGGATTGAGGATATTTTGAAATATATACTTTGCTATCTTCTTATCTCACTACTTTTCAATCGTGTTTTCCTTTCGTTTTATTGTGAAAGAATATTTATCATTATCTAGCCATGGACAACTAGAACAGTCACTACAACTACCTTTGCATGATCCTCTTGAGATGAAAATCCTTATGAACCATCTTCGAATCAGTTTCAATTTAATCCTCATACTACTACTACCCCATAACAAGTACTAACAGATGATAAACAATAGTCGTTATTATTGTGGTTAATAATAATGGATAGAAAAAACCTAAAGCTGTGAGTTTCCAACTTTTTGATTCAGATTTCATGGTAGCTATTGTAGCAAAACAAGGAGCATAAGTCATTTGAAAAATTAAGAAAGAAATAACTTGAGGAATGGTCCAAGCTGCTAATAGTGCCGAAACAATGGTACCTCCTGAAGAATAAAGGATACCCAGAGCAGATATTATAACTTCTTTTGCTCCGATTCCGAAAGCTAAAGGAACAATCATTTTCCAATCTAATCCCATCATGGGATAAGTAACATAAGCTAAACCTCTTCCAACGTACCCTATAATAGTTCTTTCTGGAGCGACATTAAATGGAATACTGCTAACTAGCCAAATAAGGATTGACGCGACAAAAATCATCGTTCCAGCTTTTATCAGAAAAATTCTAGTTCTTTCCCAAGTAAGATAACTAATATTTCTTAATCTAGGCCTTCGATATTCTGGTAGTTCAAGAATCAAGGGTAATTTTTCTTCTTTTTTTATGAAAAAGGATGCAAGAAAAGCTGTAATCAAGACAAAGAATATGCTTAAACCGTAGAGAAGCAATAAGATAATAGCAGCTAACCAAGGTTTAAAGAAAATACCTGTCACAAAAGCAAGCACTCCTAATCTTGCTGAACAAGGAATAAATGAATTCGCTAGTATCATAATTTTGCGATCACTTTCATTCTTGATTGTTCGCGTAGCCATAATTCCAGCCACGTTACATCCAAAACCCATTATTAGACTTAAGAACGCTGTTCCTTGTAGACCAAACTTTCCCATTACTCTATCCATTAAATATGCAGACCTTGCTAAATATCCAGAATCTTCTAATATAGCAACTAAAGTATAAAAAATCGCAATTATAGGTAGAAAAAGTAGAACTGCGCCTATTCCTGCTATAACACCATCAACTATTAAACTATTCAGAAATGCAGGGGAATTAACATTGAGTAATAATGATAATATCCAATTTGCAAATTTGCTAACCAACCAGTCCATCCCTCCAAGTATCGGACTTGACAAATAGAAAGTTATTAAGAAGAATACAGCGTAAATTAGTATAAGTATTGGATAACCCCAAAATCTATGTAAGATTATTTTGTCTACTTTGTCGCTTTTCTTCTCCTGAAATTCACTTAGACCGTAAACCGATTTAGAAAGAATTTGTTGAATAGCACGATATTTTCTTTTAGATATTACAGATGAAGGAATAAAATTCTCTATCTCTTTAAAGTGTTCAATCTTTTCCCTAACATTAGAAAGATCAAATTCTCTTTCTAGTTCTGTTAGTATTCTTTCGTCTCCTTCAAGTACCTTAAACGCTAACCAATTGGTGGGGTAGTTCATCAGAACATTTCGATCATCGATTTGTTTTCCTATACTTAGAAGCATTAATTCAATTTCTCTCGGATAAACTACTTTCGCGGGAGTAAAATGGTATTTTTCTGTGTGCAATGTGTCATATAAGAATTTTTTAAGTGATATATATGACATACTGTCAAAAGCACTAACTAATACAACAGGAATACCTAACTGCTCTTGCAATTTGATTCTATCTATAGTTATCCCTTCTTTGTCTGCAACATCTATCATATTTACAACTAAAGCTACATTTGAGGTTAGTTCCATTGCTTGTAAAGCTATGAATAATGTTCTTTCTAATCTAGAAGCATCAACAATAACACAAACTAAATCTGGTTTTTCTTCAATAACAAACTGCCTTGCAATAAGTTCTTCTTCTGAACGAGCCGTAAGGGAATAAGTTCCTGGCAAGTCAGTTAATGAAAAATACTCATCGGAAAGAATAAAATGTCCCTCTTTTTTCTCAATTGTCTTACCAGGCCAATTACCGATATGTTGATGTTTTCCAGTTAAACCATTGAAAAGCGAGGACTTCCCCACATTGGGATTACCTAAAAATGCAATACGGTGCGATATGTCATGTACAATTTTAGTAGGATCAAATCTAGTTCTAGGGTGAAATTTATGTCTTCTTCCTGAAAATTTTCTCTTTCCTCGCATGGAAAAACACCACGTTTGGCTTGTCTTTAATTCTATTTTTCAGATATAACCTCAATTTTTGCAGCTAATCCTCTACCAATTGCAACTCTTGTTCCTTTAATCTCTACTATCACTGGACCTTCATCATTCTTTAGGACCTTGATTTTTTCATCTTCAATAATTCCGAGATCAGCTAAGTAATTACGTGCCCTAAAACCTGCAATAATACGCTTGATTTTTAAAATGACATCTTTATTAGCATCACAGAGCGTTCGCGTCAGTTGCATTCACTTCAACATCATGGGAACTATGGTTATTATAAAATTTTTGGATGCGTCCAAAAATTATTTTTGGATGTAAACGCATTCTATCCAAATTTCAGTTTAAAATGCTTTATTGAAAACTGCAAGTTTCAAACAATTTCTAAATTCTTTATGTTCAGTAAAATAGAATTTTTGATGTTTTTTCTTTTAGCAGAACATAACATAACAGAAGTATCTCCCTTTTTGTAGGGGTATTTCATACTTCCCACTCAACAACTGGTACCTTGAAAATCATTCTTATACCAATTATCTTTCCAGCCCTTTTGATATCTTGAAGTATTAATCTCATTCGATATTTATTGAGAAGATTATCAATGACTATAATGTCTATCTTTTTATTTTCTATTTCGTGTGAAGAGGTAATTTCTCTTTTCTCTTCAAGACTTAGCTGAACACCTTCTATGTGAAGAACTATTCTTGCTTCTTCCATTGTAGGAGCGTGAACATTGACTTCAACTACTATAGGTTTTGATG
>BPTO01000069.1 GCA_023705985.1 Candidatus Heimdallarchaeota archaeon
GACCACCGAGATCTACACTCTTTCCCTACACGACGCTCTTCCGATCTAAAAAACACAGTAAATTTATAACCAAACAAACACTTTATTTCCTATGTTATCGTTAAAAGACTCAATCAAACAAATTCATTATGTACGATTAGTTAAAGATGAAGATATTCTTCCCTCTTTAATTCTCTATTGCAAGAATAATAAAATTGAATCAGGTTTTGTTATCGGTATTGGCGCCATAAAAAAAGCGAATCTAGGGTATTTTGATGTTGCTTCTAATCAATATTTATCTAAAATATTTGATTTCAATGCTGAGATTTTAAATTGTAGTGGTAATATCTCTAAAAAAGCAAATACAGATGAATATGTTATTCATATTCATATACTTATAGGTGATAGAGAATGCAGATCATTCGGAGGTCATCTGATGAATGATACTATAATCAGTGTTACTGGAGAATTTGTAATTGTAGAAACATCAAATCCATTAACAAGAAAATTACATGAGGAATTTTGATTATTTCTTTTAAACTTCACCAGATAGTATAGTTAAGAGAAGATTTTCCATCCTCAAACAAACGATTTAATAAGGAAAGAAACGGTTATCATATTAATAATAGAGCAATGTGATTATCTTGTCTGATGTGATTCAAGAAGTTCTTAATAGTGGAGCAATTCTCGTGGTAGACCCTACTATAATGCAGACTGATCCTGATGATTTCCTTGATCGTTATGGTCATTCATTAGATACAATAGCTTTAGTTGCAAAAAGTAGAACTGGTTTTACTTTCTACCAAAGTAATAGTGCTCCAAAAGACCGGAATAGTGGTGTGTTTTTTCATTCTTTCTGTACAATAGCAGATAATATGGGAATCAAAGTTGATGCTTTTATACACGTTCATGGTGATAATTTTCTCTCTCAAAACACCGATTTTAGAGTTTTCAATAGTGCAGGTAATGCTATTCCCCTTTATGTTTGTCCAAGTCAAGAAAATTTTAGCAAATATATAGCAACAATTGCACAAGAAGTTTCTCGGTACCCAATTAATATGTTAGTGCTCGATTCTCTGATGTTTCCAACAAAAAAGGCCTGCTTTTGTGATAGATGTCGTCGAGTTTTTGCATCTGATAAAAATATAGAAAGAGACTTCAGTTTTGAGTTTCTGGAATCTAGAACGCTTCTAGAAGATTGGGATCAGTATCGAGATTCATTTGTGACACAAACGCTTAGGGAGATAACTGACACAGTAAAAAGCCAGAAAAATATCGATGTTGCCACAATAATTAAGGCAGACGAAGAAACTGGCTCTATTTCAGGTTCTCAGGAATCTTTTGGACAGAATCTTTCTGAATTAGCTAAAATTACTAACAAATTAATAATTCATGTCAACCCTTGGCGTGAATTACCTAATTCTGTGGACACACTAGAATATCAACAGCTTCTTTCAGGACTATCTCCAATCAGTGAATATACTGCTTCTGGGGTTCAACATTCTCTTTATTTCTGGAATGTTAGATCATCAGAAAAATTGGCTATAGCGAATCGTTTGAAAGAGGATTTAAGAGCCGAATCTGTTTTTATTGAGACTTCTTTACCTCCAGATTACACCGAAAGAAGAGCGTTAAATCTTGGATTTTGAAGATAGGAGTGATAAAAATGAGTCTTGAAAAAGCAATTGAGGAAATAAAGAAAATCTTTTGGGGTGTTATTAAGGGCGAATTCAGCCCAGATGAAGAAGAAGATGTCAAAGCTCATCTTATAAGCTTACTTGCTACATTAACTTCTTTTGCAAAATCGTTTTTACCACCTGATCGGTTAGAAGATTACGAGAAACATTTCTCCGATGCTAAAGACATCTTACAAAAATTCGACAGTGCTGGGCCATGGTTTAGAGAACTTCCAGAAATGATGAACACTATTTATAACGTAATTACTTTCGCAAACATGCTTCAAATTGAGTATCAAAGATATAGTGGTGTCGAAACTGACTCGCTTCAATTTATTTCTAGTAAACTTGAAGCACTTGAGATGCGTGTGAATTCTGTACAAACAGAACTGAAAAAAATAAACTCGTATCTTCCAGTAATTTTTGAAAAAATTGGGATTCCAACCTTTGTAGTTAAAGA
>BPTO01000070.1 GCA_023705985.1 Candidatus Heimdallarchaeota archaeon
AGAACCAGCTGACCAAGAAGAACCAGCTGACCAAGAAGAACCAGCTGACCAAGAAGAACCAGCTGACCAAGAAAAACCAGCTGACCAAGAAAAACCAGCTGACCAAGAAAAACCAGCTGACCAAGAAGAAGATGGCGAGGAAGAAAAAGTTCCAGATAATGAACTTCTAGAAATCATAGAGTCAGATCTTACAATTATGGAAGAAACCGAAGCGAAAGAACTACAGAAAGAAGACTTAATTGAAGTAGAAAAAGGAAAAAGTAAAGCAAACAACACTCAGGATTTGATTGAAGGAATAGAATTAGCCTCACAGTACGAACCTGATCCCAGTCACAAACCCATAATTGAATCCTTGATGACTGAAAAAGAGTCTCTTGCTAAATTAGCCAATCTTCTAACAGTACTAGATTCTAGCAATGACAATATTATTTCTCCTTTAACCAAGAAGTTAATTTCACTTGGAGAAAATGCTGAAATTCTCTCTCAGGAGGGTGTTAGTATTGAAGAAACTATGCCTGGAATTAAAATAGAAGAGGGAATGAGTGAAGAAGATATACAAGAGATTCACGATTTTAGGGAATCTGTATCACGGTTAAGTAGTATTTTAACCACGCCACAATCAAAGACAGAAGCAGCAAGTTTTGTATCAACAATAAAAGAAACTATAGCTACCGTTTCCAGTAAAAAAGATGTTGAGATATCTGAAAAATCTAAATTAACCAAAATTATTGAGGAGCAGTCTGAAGAGGTAGAAGGACAACCTGTACAATCTGTTGATATTCAAAACGTTATAACACACTTAGAAACAAAGAGATTGAAGGCAGTTGAAAGAATTCAACAATTAGAGCAAACTATCAACTCTGAAAATGTAGACGAAGAAGAATGGCAAGATCTAATGATTAAATCCCAGAAACATTTGCTTAGAATAGAAGATACTCTTGATGGATATAAAAGATATCTCACAAAACTTAAGAGCTAATCTTTCGAAGATGAAGGTTAAAATGGATGAAATATTTTATTCATTTTTATTATGGAAACAGGAAAGAAGCGTTTTATACAGCTTTAGGCACAGCAATAAGAGCTAAGGGTCATTCTTTAGCAGTGAAATTTTTTCTTATAGATAAGCAATATCAATGGATTACGCATTTAAAGAAAATCTTTTCTTTTGCGATTAACATTCTAAATCTGACTGATTTGAAAAAAGGTTACAATTTTAGAAACAATATAACCGGTCTAAGAGATACTTTTCTAGTTATAGCAAACATCGATTTACTATTAGAAGAAGAAATAGTGAAGATAGATGAATTAATTAGTTTATTGAGTATTCTTAGTACTGATAATGAAATTATAGTAACGAGCCTAAGTTATCTACAGAAAATAGCTGATTTAGCTGATTATGTTAGTTTTTTTTCTGTTAACTAAAAGACAAATCAACAGCGATATGCCCTATACGTGGTGATAACCATCTAATTAATCTGATTTCTTTAACGCTTATTTGAGCCTCTTTCGAAGAGAAATTAAGAATTTCTTTTATTTTTTCTATAACAACGCTAGTTAATTCACTCTTTGCTTTTACATGGTCTGAAATCTGCAAATGAATAGTACCTTCATGATTGATTTTTTTATAAGCTAATAACAAGGCTTCTTTTGATTTAAGTGGTAATGGTAATAAGACTCTATTTATTACTAAATCTGAAAGTGTGGGAACAATACTAAATGCGTCACCTAAATAAGGAAAAACCCTATCTTCACATTTATTGATTTTAATATTTTTGAGAAGATATTCATATGCATTTGGATTTAATTCAATGCTATGAACTCTACATTTTGGTTTTTTCTTTGCTATTGCAATGCTAAACGGACCTACACCTGAAAAAAAATTTAGAACTGTATCACCATCCTTGGTCAAATAAGCAATTCTTTGTCTCTCATAGGATAAACGAGAAGAAAAAAACGTTTTCATGGGATTAAGAAGAAATTTATTACCATATTCTCTGTGAATTGTTTCAAAATTTTTCTCTCCAATTAAGTATTTCAAATCACGTGTTCTTCTATCGCCATTAACTTTTGAAGTTTGTAACATTATAGTTTTGACATTTTTTCTTTTCTTCAATTCACTCGATACAAACGCTAAAATCTGATTTTCGGGTTTTTCTGTACAAAGAATCATTATGTGACCTATGATTTCAAAGCTAATTTTCTTCATTTCTAAATTTTAAGTAGAACCACCTTTAAAACATTAATGGATTAAAATGTTATATTCCTTGGTAACTTAACAAAACTATAGGTTTACAAACTTTTTATGACTCTTGGGTATATTTCAGATTAGATCCCCAAACAATTCAAGTCTATTTTTACCATACATAGCAATTACCGAAATGCCTTTTCTCCTTAATCTTAAACGTAGTTCTGAATCATTAGTAGCAACAATCGCTTCATGCTCTATTGCCAATCTTTCAATTTCTAAATCGACTTCTATTCTAGTTTTTGATTCTAAGGTTTGATATTTTTTTGATAGTTGAAGCGCAAGGTTAGCTTTTTGCTTTATTGAAGGTTTTCCTTTTTTAATAAGTAGTTTTAATTCATCCAAAACCGCTTCTGGGACAACAACCTTGAATGAAATTGGTAAAAGTCTTTCAAATTCATATGATAGATTAATTTTTTTCTCTGCAGGTAACATCAACATAGATGAATCAATTATAATAAACATGTAGTTCCTCATTCAACTATTTATCATCAACAATCTTTCCTATACCAATTAAACGAAATCGTTGAGAAATACGTCTTGAGATTGCAACGGTACTGTTTATTCTAGCGACTATATTGCGAGATAATTTAATGTGTGCAATTGTTCCTTTTATTTCAGTTATCACACCGGATGTTCTTGCAGTACCTGCATTAAGCATTAACATTTCGTTTTTTGCCAATGGTTGAACCTTTGTAATTTCTTCAGATCCCACTACATATTCTAAGAGCTGAACTTCAAGAGTTAATGAAGATCTGATTGGAGATCCCATACCTGGAGATGATATAATATTTCCTGCCATTTTATCTGATTTTACGAAGGATGGATCCAATTCTGTGCCAATAGCTACCAATCCTCCAGAACGAGCTTGAGGTACAAGACCTTGTTTACCAATTGAAACACTAACCACTTTTGTTTGAATTGGAGAATAAATGGTTTTGTTATCTTTCTTTAGAGAAAGACCAGGTAGTATCTCAATTTCATCGCCAACTTTGACTTGTCCAGATTTTATAGATCCTCCTAAAACTCCTCCCTTGAGTTTACTTGGCTCTGTACCTGGTTTATTTATATCAAAAGATCTGGCTACGTACATCTCTAATGGTTGACCTTCTTCTAGGTCTGGTGTAGGTATATGTTTTTCAATTGCTTCAATAAGAAGATCTAAGTTTGCTTTATGCATTGCACTTATTGGAATAATAGGTGCATTTTCTGCTATTGTTCCTTTCACAAAAGCTTTAATTTCATTGTAATTTCGCTCTGCTTCTTCTTCTTATGCAAGTTCTATCTTATTTTGTGCAATAACAATATTGGAAATTCCCAGTATCTCCATTGCTGCAAGGTGTTCTCGTGTTTGAGGTTGAGGGCAGCGAGAATTAGCTGCGATTAGCAATATGGCACCATCCATTAAAGTGACCCCAGAGAGAAGTGTGGCCATTAGAACTTCGTGCCCAGGACAATCGACAAAAGAAATTCTTCTGAGAACTTTAGTTGGATTTTTACATTCTGGACAAACCTTCTCAACTGTGTAAGATTCATTACAAACTGTGCATTTTCTAAAATCAGTATCAGCATAACCTAAACGAATTGAAATACCCCTTTTCAATTCTTCAGAATGATCATCAGGGAATTTACCTGTAAGAGCTTGAACCAGTGTAGATTTACCATTGTCAACATGTCCGATAGTACCAATAGTGACTTGAGCCTGTAAAATCTCTTCTTTCTTGTTTTTATCTCCAGGTTTTTTATTTGTTATAGTTTCTGTGTTTTCTTTTTCTTTATCAGGGGTGTTTTCTTTAATCATGCCTTTACCTCATTTAAATAAGAACTTCTGATTGTTTCTGTTAAATGTGCATTAAATTATTTCTATTTAAGCGTGTCTTTTGAAACAGATATTACCAAATGATTTTTCTCAAAAAATCTTTGCTATAATTATATTTAAAAACAGTGAAAATGAACCAGCTGTGTAAGCAAAACAGTGAGATGACTTTTATTGTATTATCTTATAAAAATTAAAGATACACTTCGTGTCCCCCCAAATAGGTTTGATGAACATTTGAGTGATGTACTTATAGAAATTGCAAGGGAATCCTTTGAAGGAAAAATAGATGTTGACTTTGGTTTCATCGTCGCTGTTATTGGAATTGACAATATTTATAGAGGAAAATTGATCTCTGGGGATGGCGGTGTGTATTACGAGACTGATTTTGAAATGCTCTGTTATTTACCAGAAATAGGAGAAATAGTCGCAGGAGAGATTGTTGAAACCGTAGATTTTGGCGCTTTTGTGCGTATTGGCACCATCGATGCTTTATGTCATGTGTCACAAATTGCAGATGATTATTTTCGCTATATACCAAAAAACGCTGTCCTTCGTGGAGATAAATCAAAACGTGATTTAATTGTTAATACAAAAGTCAGAGCTAGAATTATTGCAGTTAGCATCGGTAAAACCACAATACGTGTGGGATTAACAATGCGACAGAATTCTCTTGGAACACTTGACTGGGTTAATGAATGGAAAACTGGTTTAACAAAAACCGATGATGTTTCAGTAAAGGAGGCCTCCTAAATATGGCAAAAGCATGTCGTCGTTGTCATCTCATAGTTGACAAGAATTCAAACATGTGTCCAATATGTAATACTCAAGATTTGTCTAATGAATATACTGGCGAAGTTTTCATAATAGATAATGAAAACAGTGATGTAGCTAAAAAAATCAAAATAGGTAAAAAAGGACATTATGCGCTTAGAGTTCGGTGAAACTTGTGGATAATCAAGTGAAAACTAGCACCTATATATTACCAAAAGAAGAAAGATCTCATTTTAAAACACCTCTAGGAAGACTTTATAAAACTGATTCTGAAATTGAGGAATTAATTAATACATTAAAACTAGATAAAAACATCTCTAAAATAATAACTGTTGGAGATGAAACAACTAGGGTCATTTTGAACTATTCAATAGTTCCTGATTTAGCTATAATTGATGGTCACATTAAAAGGAAAAAGGTTGAGCTTGTGAATTTTTCACATTTTGAATGTAAAGAAGCTATTAATTTTGCAGGAACGATTTCCCAATCAGCTTGGAATACAATTAGGAGTTCATTGAAAATATCTGATACCAAAATAATCATAAAAATAACTGGTGAAGAAGACTTACTGGTATTCCCAGCCATCCTTGAATCCCCGCTAGGTTCAAAAGTCTTATATGGTCAACCGAATGAAGGTCTTGTAGAGGTTACAATAACTCTAGAAAAAAAACACAATGTTCTAAAATTATTGCAGAAAATGGTGAAAAAGATAAATGGACTTTGAAATAGTTAAAAAAACTGAAAATAAGCTCTTAGAACGTGATGAGCTGCAAGTTAGGATTCAACATGAAGGTGAACCTGTACCAACGCGTGAACAAGTTCTTTCAAAGATTGCTGCAAGTTTAAACAAAGAAAGGGATCAAGTTGTCCTCGTTAAATTACAATCAAAATATGGGGTTAGTAACAGTACCGCTATGATACATGTTTATGATAGCGCAGAAAGAACTAAAATAGTAGAAAAAGATTATTTATTAAAAAGATCAGGAATTCTAAAAAGTTAAAATAATTAAAAAAAGTGTTAAATATGGTAGAAGCCCACAAACATTACAAAATAGAAGGAGAAAAAGTAGTAAGAATAAAAAAGGAATGCGAAAGATGTGCAGAGTTTACTTGGATGGCTGGACACGATGACAGGTGGACTTGTGGCAAATGTGGGATGACTATATATAAACGCGGTCGTAGAAAAGTAGTATAGAAAAATTTAACATAACTTTCATTTTATTTTGATTTGGCGAATGACTGATTGAGACGGCGTAGATGTGTGTCTTCAGCACAGATGATAGAAATTACTCAGGACGCCTTTATGTTTCAGCTAACTTATTTTTTGTATAACGCTAGCGCACAAACCTTAAAATATTTGTCTGTTTTTCTAAAATTGTATATTATGTTTGGAGTATTCTATTATGAAAGATGTTGAATTAAAACTACCAGATAAACTCTGGGACTTCATGCAAAATCTTGTAGATGGGCTTGAATTTGAATCTATAGAAGCATTCATGTTACACGCCTCCTATTGGGTTGCGGAATTGTATGGTTTTAGTGCAAAAGCTGGTGGGAAAAACCTATCTGCTCTTATTGTTGAATTGATAACATCTAAAGTTGATGCAGGTAAAAAGGAGGATCAAAAAGTACAAACTGTAGTACAAACCGTAGTAAAATCTGTAGAAATTCCCAATAAAGATTTGATAATGGAAACTTACGGTTCTTCAAAATTTATGTTTGAAGATGCTATCTTTGCAGCATGCCAATTTACAGCGTTGAAACAAGGAAAACCGCCTCTCTCAAAAGAAGAATTCTATAAGTCTATGGAAAAAATGGAAGATGCTGGTGTTCTCTCAAAAATGGAACAAGGTGGAAAAACATTGTGGAAAAAGAATGATTAAACTACTTTTTCCGATACATCTTTTAGTATTTTTCAACTCAATTTGATTTTATTTTACATTAATGAGTGCTATGGCCATTTCTTCTAAAGCTTTCTTTGGGTCTTTAGCTTTTACGAAACCAGAAGCTAAAAGAACTCCCTGGGCACCTAATTTAAGGGCTTCTGTTACATCATTAGCTTTGGACACACCAGCTCCAACGAGTGGTCGTGTAAATGGATTAATGTCTTGAATCGCTGAAATGGTCTTACTAACTAGGTCGGGTTTAGTAGTAACAGAAACATCACCTCCAATAAGTTCAGGGGGTTCCATAGCAACAGCATCAGGTGACATAACAGCTGCAGCTTTACTCGTTTGGAAGTTATTCGAACATATGCAAGTAAAAAAATCATGTTCTTTTGATTTCTTAACTATTTTTTCAATGTCTGATAAAATCAAACGGTGCTCTGAATGGTTGATTAATGTGCCAATTGCACCACTTTCAACAATCGTTTCTAATAAATTGTTTCCAGTGAAGCTTCCTGGGCTATTAGAATCAACATGCTGAGAAAGAACAGGAATCTCGACTGTATTTGAAATCATCCTAATATCTGTAGTCTGAGGACATACAGCTATATTAGCACCAAGTTCAAGAGACACCTCCTCAGCGATTTTAGTGAGTTTTAAACCCTTTTCTCCAATTGTTTGGGAATAATTCTTGTAGTTAAGGATTATAATAGGAAATTCAATTTTAAGCATGTAAAGGACAAAAAAATGGAAGTTTAAAAACATTGTTAGAACTATATTACTGAATAACTTAAGGACAGAAAGTTGTATCTGATTTAAAATAAAAATCTAGAAGCGTTACTGTTGAAATCTTTAAATAATAATAACAATAATAAGACTATAAGAGATATATTTATGGTGTTCAACTATGTATGGTGCAGATCAGATAAACGCAATTTTACATGAGACTATAGTCAGTGACCCTAATATTAACCATGTTATCCTTGCAGATAAAACTGGTTTGACTCTTGCTTATTCTTCTCGATTTGCCTTTGATGAGTTTGAAACTGAAGCTTTAGGAGCAATAGCTAGTGCCGTTTATTTGGCAAGTGAACAGCAAGGTCAGAACGTTGGTTTGAAAGAGTTAGACATTATTATTTCAGAATTCACTGATGGTTTAGTTCTAGTTGCTAGTTGTGGTAGCACTGTATTGTGTTTGATAACCGATACTGGTGTTCAACTTGGCTTAATTAGACGAACAATGAAATTAGCGGCAGAGAAAATTCGCAACATTTTAGATGTTGAGGCTAAACCAGTACCTCCACCTCAACAGGAAATACAACCTGTTCAACCTGTTGCCACTACTGTTGAAGAAAAAGTACAAGATGAGTTCATTTCTGATTTGGAACTAGCTCTCAGGGAATTGGAACAATTCTAGCGTTATAGTTGGTGTTTTATTTGGGGTTCGATTCAAAAAATAATATCGAACGGATTGGAAAGCGTTCTCAACCAGCAGATACTAGAGGGGAACTTATTCTTACAGGGATCCGTACGTTAGATCAAAAATTGGGTATGGAACTTTCATCTAGAAGAGGTATTCCAGATGGATCTTTAGTTCTAGCTAGTTACCCTAGCGATACATCAATTCCTAAACTTTTTATTCAAAGAATCCTCTTGAATTGGGCTCAAGACATGGAAAATAATCTTGTTTTTTATATTCACAGTGAGAAACCATATAACCTCGTTAAACGCTCTTTTCAAGCTTATGATTGGGATGTCACCCCCCTTGAAGGTAAAAGTTTATTCTTTGAGGATATGTATAATTTATCTAGTGCTTCTATGACTTCAAGTCTTAAATTTGGTCGTATTGAGGTTAAAAGAAAAACTTATGTAAAAAAAATCATTGATCGAATGATTCATGTAAAAGAAGATCAAAACAAACAATGCTTTAGCATTTTCGATGACTTACTCTGGATGAAGGAAGATACACTGGATGAAGATTCAAATGCTTTAATTGTATTCCTGAAAGAAGTAATCGGATCTTTCTCAAAAATTGGTGGAGTTCATTTCTTTTTATTACCACAAAATATTCTTGAACCTGTCGCAGAAAGAATTCTAATGAACGCTGCTCAAGGGATCTTTTATTTCTCAAGAAGAACAGTTGGAAGTAAACTTAAAGACAATTTTGCGATAACCAAACTTATGGGGATTTCATATATTAGCGAAACTTTGGAAGTAACTCCATCAGAATCGGAAGGATTTAAGATAGAATCAACAGCCAAAATATAGGACAAGAATAACCATGGAAAACGAAAATTCTGAGGATTCTTTTTCAATTAAAAATTTAACAGACGAAGTTTCAAAGATAGATAAAAAAGTACGGGAATCCCGTAAAAATAAGGAAAAAAAAGGAAAAACAGGTACAGATAAACTAATAGCTTTAGATTTTGACCCTTTAGATATTCCAAAATTGATTAATAATGCTACTCAGACAATTCTCCATGAAATGAAAGCTGAATTTTACAAATTATTCAATTTTATATCTGACCCTCCATCAAAGATGTTCTACACTGGTACTAAGGATATGATTAAGGCAATAAAGAAAAGTGAAGACTCTGGTGATACTATTGACGAATCACAGTCTTTAGAAAAAAAACTACTGCTGTTTTCAGATATGGTTGAAGAGCGTGAAAATTTGATTTATGAGTTAACGGATCAATTAGTGAACATTGAATTAGAAAAGGAAGAATTAACAAGGAAAATCGAAAAAATGGACAAAGAAAAACTGGAGTGGTCAGAACAGCAAAAAGTTATAGCTAAATTAATAATTACTGATAGACGATACAACATAATTGATCTCTTAAGGAGAACGAAGATAATAGCTCCTGTTCAACTCTCTTTTGTTTTAGGGGTATCATTAGCCCAAACTAAGAAATATATTAGAGAATTGGAAGAAATAGAAATTATAAAGGTCAACGAAGATGATACAGTTTTTCTACATCCAGAATTTAATGAAAATACGATGAATATCATCAAAGCAATACAAAATAAGGAAAAATAAAAGGGCTTATTTGTTGTAAAGGCGTTCGTAAAATACAACAATATTTTTTAGCAATGTTTTGAAAGACTCGTCAACGTTTTCTCCTGTTTTTGCAGAAGTTTCAATGTATGGAACAGAAAAGCCTGACCATTCAGAAAGAGATCGTCCGTACTCTTCAGCTTGTTCTCGCAATACAGGATCTTTGGCAGAAGAACGAAGATCTGATTTGTTACCCAATAGAACAATAGGAACAACACGATTGTAGTTGTTTTTAAGAAGTTCAGCAATCCATGAGGGAATGTTCTCAAAACTTGCCCTTCTTGTGATATCAAATACTAATAAACAACCAGATGTTCCTCGATAATATACTTCACGAACAGCTGAAAATCTTTGTTGTCCAGCAAGATCCCAAATTTGTGCAACAAAATCATTATTATCAATCTTCAAGCGTTTAACAGCGAAGTCTGCACCGATAGTCATGCTATAGCCCGATTCAAAACCTTCTCCTAGATATGTCTTTCTGAGACTGGTTTTGCCTACTGCACCGTCCCCTAAAAGTGTTACTTTGAATATTTTCCTTTGTTGACCTATCCCCATTGTTTATCGCCCAATTTTTACGACTTAATCACTATAAAAAGTATTATACACATTATTATAAAACGTTTTTGTTAATTTCTTGTTTAGTTTTTTTCCTATGTATTGATATTATTAATTGAAAAACCAAGCAGAATATATTTTATAAAGGATTTATTTTCTTTATTAATAATGACTATTTCTGTATCACAACGAGTGGAACAGATACTTTCACTTTTAGAGACGAATTATCCTAATAGTACGGGGAGCCTAATAAATTTCTCCTCACCTTTTCAGCTGTTAACAGCTGCTATTCTCAGCGCGCAAAGTACGGATAAGCAAGTAAATGCTGTTACCCCGAAATTATTTGAGCGTTTTCCTAATCCGATACTTCTCTCACATGCAACAATAGAAGAGATTGAGTCCCTAATTTCAAGTGTTGGTCTTTACAAAAACAAAGCTAAATTTCTCAAAAATATGGCTTCCCATTTAACTGAAAAGTATAATTCAAATGTCCCTACTACCATAAAGGAACTCATAAAACTTCCTGGTGTTGGAAGAAAAACTGCAAATGTTCTACTAAATGATTGGTTTGGGATTCATGAAGGAATAGCTGTTGATACACATGTTAAGAGAATTTCTTATAGATTGGAATTGACAGAAAACTCTAACCCTAATAAAATTGAAGAAGATTTGAAGTTAATAATTCCAGAGGGAAAATGGGGGAAAATAACGCATCTTCTAATAGACCATGGAAGGAAAATATGTAGAGCTCAAGAACCTCTATGTAATGAATGTTTTTTATCTACAATTTGTCCTCGAATAGGTGTAATTAAAGATTTAAAAAAATAAAAAGAAAAAAAGAGATATGGTTATATTTTAGGTTTTTTCACCGTTCTTAAAACTACAAAAGCTGTAGCTCCAACTCCTAAAACTCCTGCTGTAACCGAAATCGCCACTATTGCACCTGTTGAAAGTTTTTTCAAACCTTCAAATTCACCATATTCAAGCGGTGATAGTGATGTGCAATTATGTGGGATAAACTCAAAAGTAACTGTACCATTAAGTTCGTAATACTCTATGCAGAACATGAATAGAAAGTCTTCAGAGAGAACACCAAATTGTGTATCGAACACAAGTAGTGGAATGGAAGCGTTTGGCTGAACATAGCTATAATAAAATGTAGGGGAACCTGGGTAATTTTGATAGTATCTGTTGAGTAATAAAACACCATCTTCCAGCTCATAATTACGATTAGGTTCAGGATTGTTCATTTCATAATTTGCTGAATCTATTGTTCCATTAATGATAGTTATGTTCAAATTATACCATGTGTACAGAGGTAGTTTTCCTTTCAAGATATACAAATAAGTTGAACTTGTGACATAGTCAAATTCTTTAGAAATCTCACCCCTTCCAATACTATCTAGAGTAAAGTCTATTTCATCAACACCGATTTCGTCAAATTCATCAGGATAACCAGGGTCGTGCTTGATTTGAAAACTAACTAAAGTTTGGTTCACAACAACATCTCCTTCATCATTTACTGTATAGTTTGTATTATCATATAATTCACTGACATAGAGGAGTATGTATCTGTCATTTGTTTCTTTTTGGCCAAGGAAGGTTATTCTTTGTGTGTTATTAGTAAAGTAAGCTTGGTAGGTTCCATTTATATCTTGCTGGTTCCCCAGTGTAGTTGTGCCTCCTGTAAAGACGTATTGCGATTTTCCGAAATAAAGCAAATGTGTTAAGTCAACAGTATAATTCTCTTGAGTGAGAAATGTGAAATTGAAGTTTGTAAAATCCCACAAGTTTGTTGAAATATTGAAAACTTTATAGTTGGATGGACTACCATCTGCTTGTTCAAGGTCGAATGTGTAATCTGGATTTATTTGATAATTAAAGGAATCGATGGAAACAACATTCAATTGAATTTCAAAGTCATATGTGTCCTCTTCCATAAGATAGAACACGTAGTAGCCTGGTTCCAATATAATTTTCATTGAATCAACCCCTAAATTCTCAAGTCCGTAAGAGAAGATGTATACTTCCTTGTTTTCTTCATATCTAGCCACCGTCAATGGATCTGATAGTGTGTCTGTTGAGTTTAGGTATACAAGCAGAGTTTCTTCTATATTAATTCCAAAAGTAACTAGATCTCCTTGGTAATTATAGACTTCTCCTTCCGTTAGAATTGGGAAAGATTCAGATTTAAGTGAAAGTAGATAGTCAAATTCAACACCTGTTCCCAAGTCACTAAAAATGAGAACTAAAATGTTTGTATCTTCTGCAACATAGAAATCGATAAAATCCTCTCCTGGATCTCCTAGTCCGAAAACTGAATAAGAATGAGTGAAGGAATCAGAATATGATTTAGTACTAGAAACGAAAATCGCATACGTATCTTCAGGATTATCAAAAGGCACATATTTGAATCGGTAGTCACCTTCTGAAATCTCGTAAAAGTATGAATGAACATTTTCCTTACTTTTAGTATCTTGCCAATCCATTCTTGTTTCGTTCCAAAATTGTCCATCGTTGTTAACAAATGTATCTGACAAAGTTGTCCCTACTGAACTTTCAGAGACTACAAGTTTCCTAGGTTCCATAATTACGTTATTATCCTTATCACAGTAGAGATAAATTAGATAAGTACCACTTTCAACTGCATAGAGGGGTGAAATATTTCTATTAAATCCTGCTTTTAGTTTTTCACCGCTAACATCGATACCTTCGTAATAAACCATGTAAGTTAAATCTTTATCTAATTTATCTCTAGATCGGAAGAGCACACGTCTGAACTCCAGTCACGTGGCCTTA
>BPTO01000071.1 GCA_023705985.1 Candidatus Heimdallarchaeota archaeon
GCTCTGTATATTTCACCTATATTATTATGAGAAATGGCAATCCCTCTAATATTGCTAATTTCCTCATCTATAATCAAGCTTCGTTGATAAACCTCAAGTCCTTTATCAAGCTCCCCCTTGAGATTGAAAATAACACCGATATTGTGAAAAGCCCTAGCCATTTTGTGTTTATTGTTTACAATCTCGCATAATTCGAAACTTTGATTGTATAGATCTAGAGCTTGATCGAGTTCACTTCTCCCAAGTAAGAGATTTCCTTTGCAATTGTATAAATCTGCTACTTTTAAGCACTTTTGCCCTGGGGTTAATTCTTTTTCAATACTCTCGAGGATTTTTTCACCATCGTTAACTAATTTTTCTCCTTCATCGAGGTCTCCCAATCTATAATAAATCTCTGCAGATAAGATTAAGGCGTCCACTGATAGAAGTTGATCGCCGATTTTTTTACTCTTTTTAAGTGCATCAGTTGAAAAATCTAAGGCTTTTTTGAAGTTTGCTTGTTTGTTCTCCAAATGGCCCTTAAGGAGTAAGAGTTCTATTTCATCTGAACCCTCTAGTTTCTCAAAACTATCGTAAACACTTATCCATTTTGAAGCCTCTCCAAAGCTAGCTTCATCGATAAGTTTCCTTATTTCTTCAAATTCCACACATTACAAAAGATTAAGGCTTTTTAATTCTTTTTGATTACAACTAACTAGATTCCTAAAATTTGATAAGCCATATGTACTTCTAAGAATTTGTACAAAACTCAAGTCATATAAAGTATCAATTAATATCCTCTCAATGATTCAGAGCTGATTGTCTAAACTGCAAGTATGAAAAAGCTTGTTTTTTCAGGACCTAAAGAGAGAACAGAGCGAGAAAGGTTAGAAAGCATTATAACCATAAACTTTCTCAAAAAAATGTACCTGATTCTTGCTGGAATGTTTACACTAATGTATCTTACTTTTCCTGTCAAGATATAATACTAGTTTTATATACTTGAAATGGCTATTATTAGTATACTCCAATTTAGTGCGTGTTAGCGATGAATATAATCACATTTCGGATAGAATCATTCTTTGCTGATCGAATAGATGAATTAGTTAGTAGAGGTATTTTTGCATCTAGAGGTGAGCTAATTCGCACAGCATTGAGAGAGCTAGTTATCTTCACAAAACAAGATATACTTTTCCCTAGTTTTGAGCACTCTAGAGAGGATGAATTAGCCTCTGATGAAAAGATGAAATCAATCACAACAAAACTAACTGATAATGGATTAGATGAGCTAAAAAGGATAGTTGGGGAAACAAGCAAGTCTCAATCAAACATTATAAGAACAGCAATAAGTTTGTACTTTGCAAACCACTCATACTAACAATTCTTTAATTCTTTATAAAGGATAATTTGTCTCCTTGTCACTTCAGGGGACGTAACAATCATCTTAAACTACTCTTTTGTGCAAATATTACTAGAGTTTTTATATCTACATCTGGGTAAATAAAGGATGACAAAAGTTCTTCGAGTGGAATGCATAGAAGTAGGTTATATTTCAACGCTAAGTAGGCTTTGTCATCAAGTCAAAAATCTCTATAATCGAGCAAATTTTCTAATAAAAACATCGTTGGAGAAGGAGAGTAAGATTCTCTTTTACTATGATCTTAATACATTACTTAAACAAGAAGAATGTTACAAGGTTCTTCCCGCCCATACTGCCCAACACACCCTCAAACTTCTTTGTAGAAATTGGAAAGGATATTTCCAAGCAATTAAGGAGTGGAGAACTAATTCTGAAGCGTTCTTTGCTAAACCCTGTCCCCCTAATTACAAGGCGAAGGATGGAGAGGTGGTAGCAATTATTACCAACCAACAAGCAAGGATAATCAATGGATGGCTAGTCCTTCCTAAAAAAGTGGGGTTCCATTACAAAACACGACTAACTCCTCTAACAAAATTGCGAGAAGTGAGGATCGTACCACGAAGAGTAGGATATACTATTGAAATTGTCTATCAGAAAACCATACCTAAACTCAGGAAACGAACAAAACGAAAAGGAGCGATCGATCTAGGGATGGTCAACCTTGTGACCTTTGTGGATAACCTCGGTAACCAACCGATTGTTATCAAGGACGCAGGAAAAGGAATAAAATCAATTACTCAATATTATTTGAAGAAACAAACACAATTACGTGCTCAATATGTCCAGCAGCAAAGAAAGCAGCTGAAAGCGAAGAATAGATTAAATCATGGTCCAGCATATTACAAGCTCAGGGAAAAATGGAGAAAGAAACTGAAGGATGCCATGCACAAACTCACTAGTTATCTAGTAGATTTGTGGGTTGAACGAAACCTCCATGAGGTGATTATTGGCTATAACAAGCAATGGAAACAAGGGGTACATTTCAGGAAAAAACTCACCCAGATGTTCGTTGCTATCCCCTACCTGCAGATTATCAACCTACTGAGATACAAAGCTGCAGAGGAGGGGATAAATGTTGAGCTCATCCCAGAAGAATATACCTCTAAATGCAGTTTTCTAGATAATGAATTCCCCCAGAAAAGAAAGAATTATGCTGGACGAAGAGTCACCCGAGGGTTATTTAAGTCTGCCCAAGGTTTTCTCATCAATGCTGATGTGAACGCAGCGTACAACATTCTAGTCAAAAGCGATCCGAAAGCACTGCCTAAACGTAGTGTGAACGGGGTAGGAGGATACGTGATGTATCCACGTAGAGTGAGCATAGAAGCGTTGCCATGACCTCTAAGAAATACACTTAACTAACTCTTGTCTAAGGTGACAAGGAGACAATAACTCATCATCGTCTAAAAGACTTGTTTAACTTTTCAACATTCTTGATTATCTTACCTGTAATATTTTCCCATTCAAATCTCCATTCCCAATTGTCTTCCATTATTCCTGGTGTGTTCATTCTAGCTTCTGTACCTAGTTCTAGAATATCTTGTAAAGGTAAAATCGCAAATTTGGCTCTAGATGACCAGAGAAGGTTTATCATTTCGCTATGGAGAACATCCTTGGTCTTACCTAAACTTTTAGTCACTAGTTTAAGTTTCGTTTTTGAAAGATTACTCAGCCAACCTTTTAGTGTTTCATTATCATGGGTTCCAGTATAAGCTACACAATTCTCATTATAGTTTTTTGGAAAATGAATATTTTTATCACCATTGTCGAAACCAAATTGCATAATGCGCATACCAGGAAAATTGAAATAATCTCGTAATTCTTCAACTTCAGGAGTGATAATCCCCAAATCTTCAGCTAAAATAGGTAAATCTCCCATCTGTTCTATAAGCTTCTTGAAGAATATCTTTCCAGGTCCTTTAACCCATCTACCTTTAACGGCTGTAGGTTCTGATGCCAATACTCTCCAATAATTTGCAAAACCTCTGAAATGGTCTATTCTAATAAAATCGTACAACTTTAACGAATGTTCGATTCTTTTTTTCCACCAATTGAAATCATTATCTTTCATTTTTTTCCATCTATACAGAGGATTACCCCATTTTTGACCAGTTTCTGAGAAGTAATCAGGAGGAACTCCAGCTACGAATTTTGGTGAATTGTTCTTATTTAGAAAGAAAAGATCAGGATTTTCCCAGACATCAGAACTATCAAAAGAAACATAGATTGGTAGATCTCCTATAATAGAAATATTTCTTTCATTGGCGTAAGACTTCAATCGTGTCCATTGTTCAAAGAATAGAAATTGAACAAATTTGTAATATTCAATAGTATATTCATTATCCTTCTGCCAGTTGTTGATTACACTTTTTCTTTTTAGCTTATAATCTTCCTTCCACTCAGACCACTTTTTGAAACTATTTTTTTCTCTAATCGACATAAACAAAGCATAATTATCAAGCCAATGTTGATGTTTTCCTTTAAAAATAACGAAATCATCGTTAATTTTATCAAATGAATTTTTAGAATTAGAGAAACATTTGCGTAACATTCTGTCTTTTTCAGCTATTACTTGTACAAAAAAAACTTCTTCATCAGGTAGTTCGGGATAATTTTGAATATCATTTTTCGTTATTAACCCCTTTGAAAGTAGATCATCAAAATCTATTAGAAGAGGATTTCCAGCAAAAGCAGATAGGCATTGATAAGGTGAATTACCCAAGCTTGTAGGTCCTAATGGTAAAATTTGCCATAACCTAATCTTGCTTTTATGAAGAAAATCAACAAACAGATAAGCGTTACTTCCAAAATCACCAATTCCGTATTTAGAAGGTAAACTAGATATATGAAGTAAAATTCCTCCTGAACGTTTAGCTTTATGAAAGTCTTTCAAAACAACTGTATCTTCCTTAATCAGAAATTTCACCTATTCTGCATTTTCAATAATGTTTATCTTTCTTCGCAGACATACTTTTTTTGGTTGATTTTTCTTTCCTTTTCGTTCTTATACTCACTTACACATCCCTGAACTTTATACTATATTTGGTAATAAGCTACTATGATAGAGTTAGATCTGATAATAACATCTTTTCATAGATCTCTTGATACATTGCCGTTAAAGATTCAGTTGCTAATTCCTTATCAAATTTCTTCTTAAGAATCTCCTCTTCAGGTAACCCTTTGATAATCCTTTTGAATATTTGAAATATCCACTTAGCAATTTCCCACAATCCTGAAGGTACAAAAATTAAGATTCGAAGTAGAAATTTCCCTAATATTTTGAAGAATTTAACTACATCAACATCTAGATCTTTTTTCAGATTCATCTTTCTTCCTTTTTTCCCAACAGAAAAATAAGAATCAGATAATGTTTCTTTGATTTCTCTGAATCTTTCTCTATGGAATTTTATAATACCTACAAAACTTGTTTTCGCAATTAATGATACGAGTGAAGTTATGAAATGCTTTAGAAATAAATAGATAGAACGAACAAGAACATAAACAGGCATTAAAACCCCTGCAAAGAAATTTCTAAACATCTTAAGTATTATCAACCTTTTAGGTGTATCTTTGAATCTATCTTTCAAATATTGTTGGGCACCTAACGCTAGAGCGATTGCAAGTTTGTTGTACTCTATGTCTGTCATTATTTGTTTATATTTTTCTTCTTGTTTTGCTATCCCTTTTAAGGCTCCTGTAATCATTAAAGAGCTGTATAGATCATGAGACAGGTATTCCTCCGCAACTTTATCTACTATTAAATTTAAGGACTGTCTTGCCTCTTCTACATCAATATCATTTTTTTCTGCAAATCGTTCTACTGCTTCATCATGCCTCCATGGAAGAATAGAGCCCTCGTTTTTCCATATTAGAAGTGCAAATGTTCGTGCTCTTGATTGTGTTATTGTTGTCAAATCAATCTGATGAAGAGGTATTTGAGTGTCTTTAAGCAGATTTTCTAACATTGTTTTGGTTCTGTCAGGTACTTGCTTAGAATCTAGAGCCAACAATCCTTGTACTTTTTCTTTTATACTATCAAAGTCATTAATGATCTCGTCCTTGAAATCTTTGTATGTTTCAGCTGATATTGGCGGAGCATCAAAAAAACTGAACGTACTTTTAGCTGCATGATAAGGAAGAGCAAACAAATTTTCTAAGTCTTGAAAGAAGGAAGCCCATCTGTAGGCTCCAAGCTTCATCATATTTCTACTACACCTATAAAACAATGCATGAATAGGTCCAAAAATTGCTGCTATCCAAGAAACAATTAACAATGCTGTTCCAAAGAAAATCACCACTATAGCTGGATGAATGTCTAATAATTCATCTAGTCTTTGCCCTGTTATAGCTTCTGGAATAACTATCAATCCTAATGTCGAGACAATAATCGTTATACCTTCTCCTACACCTCGTCTGATCGGATAGGATTTCATCTTCCGATGTTCTTTTAAAGCTAGTTCATCCAATTCTTGAGATACTGAGATTATTTCAGAAGACTTTTTTCCTGCTAAGATTTCAGAAGCTGATATAGTGTATTTTCTATACATTTGGAGTAGAGGAGCAAGCTCTCTTAATTCTTGAGGAATGAAAAGATCAAAGAGTATTAAACCTAGTTTACCAATAGATGAAACAAAAGTAAATAAACTAGCTAGCATCGTTAATGAAAAGTTAATTATTTTTGGTAATTCTTTCTTTTTTATTTCTGCTTCCTTGTTACTTGAAACTGCCTTCTCTTTCTTTTCCGTCTTACTCAAACTTATCATTTCCTTTTTTAACAATATACAATTCTTTCTATTTATAAGAATATTTTGCAAAGCATAAAGTCATTAGGTTTTTGGAAATTGTAAATCATTTAAACAGATATTTAGCTACGAATTGCTCGATTGATTCTTTATTTTCGTTTAATTTGTAGAGTTCATAGATTTCATTATCTATAGAACTATCATATAGCTGTTTTTCAGCACTTTTTTCGTTTTCTAGAAGTTGTTTCACATATGTCTCTATTCTTGTTTTTACTTCATCAGAAGGCTTTTTGAAAGGAAGGTCGTGTAAATACATAGGTAAATAGTGCAGATACTGACCCATAATTTCAGTCCCTGAATACATTATTTTGTATATAAAACTATAAAGAGTACTATTAACTATCCCTAAAATATACTCTAAACTTATTTGTGCATTTTTAGCTTTTTCTGTAAGTTGTCCTAAAAGAAAAATATCTTTACAGACATAGCCATCTTTGTCTATTGTTGCACGTATCCTTAAAGCGTGTTGACAGATGATGATTTTCTTCTCTTCAAAGATTTTAATATTAGGAAAATTGTTTTTCAATCCTTTAGCTTTCTCCTTATTATAATCAAGCCAATATCCCCACCAATTTAAGGAATACCTTTCAACTTCTCTATTACCTGCAAAAGGCTTCCCACCTAGAAATTTTACTGGAAATTCTCCTTTTGTTTTTTTAGAAATGAACATTTCCCTTAATCCTTTTCTATGAAAGGATATGGTCCATCTAAAATTGACAAAATCTGACAATTTATTGTTAGATTCAGAGAATGTCTTTCTAACTATATCATAACTCAATTTATCTGCAAAATATATTGTTTTGTTAATTGTATTTGCAAAAATGGATAAATCGACATCATTTCCATCTTTTTGTACAGTTTCATCGAGTAGATCGTTTACATCAATCTTTGAAAGCATATTCGCTGAATTCTCTTTTTGTTTATTGTTCTGTAATATTAAAATAATTGGATAAACAGCTGGATTGAATACTTTTTGATGTGCAAGATTGACAATGTGTTTTATCATCCCATTTTCGATTATTTTTTCCCTTATTGGTTTCGCATAACGTGCATTAAGGAATTTGTTAGGGATTATGAACCCTAATTTTCCACCTTCTTGAAGCAAATTTAGTCCTAAATCAACAAAGAAAAGATAGAGATCGAATCCCCCTTTAGCAATAGAAGGAAAGAACTGTCTGCAAATGCTCTTAGATTCAGAATCCATTTTCTTCGATTCTACGTAGGGGGGATTGCCAATAACAAATCTATATTGAGATTTCTTTGCTTCTATTATTGCTTCACTATCACGCTCATCAGTTTTTTTAAGTGAGTTAGTGCAGTATATTCGCAATTTTAATTCTCTTTCTAAAGGGAAGCTTTTTTGAATGTGTTTCATCAATTCTACTATTATATTAGTCTTAGATAGCATTACAGCAATAGGATCAACATCAAATCCAACAACTGTTGTTTCTATGTAAGAAATTACGTTGTTAGCACTTTCTTTGTTTTTAGTTAATTTCAAATGTTTATTGATAGCTCTAACAAGAAAAATCCCTGAACCACAAGAGAGATCAATAATATTTTCTGTTTCTGGGTTTCCATTGAGAATCGGATAAGAGATTTTTGAAAGAATGTAATCAGCAATCACTATTGGAGTAAAAACTACTCCTCTACCCTTTTTTTGGGATTGTGATAGGAATGATTGATAGAAATAACCTAATGGATCTTCAAAATTTTCTCCTTTATATCTTTCAAATATTCTAGACATTTCAGCATAAATCTCTTCCCAGAATAGAATATCATCATAAAATTCTGGTAGAACAACACGTAATGCGCTTATCTTTTTAGATAGACTAAGATTCTTTTTTATTACATAATAATACTCAGCAGCTGCAATTATGTAGTAGGAGCACAATATTTTGAAAATAAGATTAATCGAATTATCGTTACTTATTTTCCCGAGTAGCTTTGTATCTATTTTGTCGTATATTAAACGCAGATTAGCGTTTTTATGCATACTAATCTCTAAATTCTAATCATATATAGAGTTTTACCAAGTTAAAATAGGCAATACTAGCGATGGATTACACATACCTTATTTTCAATCTCCTAAACTTTACTTCGCAATCTTGACATAAAGTTGAAGCTTTTTCTATTAGATGACCAAAATTTGTGGTCTTATTCATTAAACAGTCTTTACTACAATCGCTTAAACCTATCATGAACCCAAACTGATATGCTGCTTCCTTAAAAGCTAGCTGTTGTCTCTGAAGTTTTGAAATCGATACAATCGACCCTTTACGTAATTCAGCATATCCATAAACAACTTTCCCTTCTAAGGAAATTGGTACTTCAACAATCCATAAAAAAAAGGTTGATCCTTCGTTTATGATGTTCTGTAGAATCATCGGAGAATCATAAGAATTAGACATATCATGCCAAGCGTTGTAATGAGGTAAACGAACCCCTACTATGCGAAAATTCATGTAATAAACTCTTTTTATGTTATCCACTACATAATTCAACATTTCATCTGGCACTTTTTCGCAAGTGTAAATTTTGAAATAGAATGGCAACTGATTCTCAAATTATAACTAGTTCTTTAAATAAATAAAAATTATGATAGTGCGAAAGTAAGAATAAAAGATAAACTAATTCTGAAACCTATTTTTTGAGAGAGAACCCTGGGAATACGTTTTTAAGCTTTCTCCAATCTTTACTTCTAGAATCATCTCAGTTTTACCTTCTTTTGCAAATACTCTCTCAATTTTAATGTTAGGGGGAATATTGTATCCACTCTCAAAATGGCAGGTGAATCTTTTTTCTTTTGCTCTATTTTCAATATTAACATTCAGCATCTCAAAGTATCCTTCGTTGTTGAATATTAAATGTTTAATTTTTTCTCTAGTTTTATCATACAGAAAAAAGCCTTTTTCTTCACGAATTGGTCTTTTACCGTCTTTAAAAGAAAGGGTATACTTAACTATTTCTGCACCAAACATTTCGCAATTCAAAGTAGAATCAAATTTCTGACCATTTTCTACAATTTCCCCTTCCCAGTCTCCCAGTAACCAAAAAACGTCAGTAACGGGATTTTCTTTTTCCATATTTCTTTAGAAATAAATGTCTTTAAAAACTCTCTTGTAAGAAGAACAAATGAAAGTGTAGCAAATGCTAATTGATTCAGAAAAAAGTAAAATTAGTGGTTTGAAAATTGATAAGGAACTCTTTTTTGAAGCCCTAACACATCCGAGCTATTTTCAAATAGAACCATCTAAAAAAAATTATGAAAGACTAGAATTTTTAGGTGATTCTGTTTTGGATTTAATTCTAGCAGAGTGGTTATATCAATTTGTTAGTGAAAAAGTTGGTTTGTTGTCTCAGATTCGTTCACTATTAGTTCAAACTGAAACATTATCAAACATTGGATATGAAATTGGTTTGGACATGGTAATGCTGAAAGATAATCACTATAGTATTACACCTACAGATCTCGAAGACGGAGTCGAAGCTATATTTGGTGCAGTTTACCTTTCAAGAGGATTGGAAAAAGCTA
Source organism: Candidatus Heimdallarchaeota archaeon (assembly GCA_023705985.1). GTDB lineage: Archaea > Asgardarchaeota > Heimdallarchaeia > Heimdallarchaeales > Heimdallarchaeaceae > 18H4-34. The sequence goes on from BPTO01000071.1 coordinate 9,737, forward strand.
GGATATTATTTTCTAAAATATTCAAAGAAAGGTTAGAAACACTTCTTCTAGACTTAAGCAATGAGGAAGGTAAGCAAAAAATCGCTAATCTAACAGTTTGTGAAAGAAATCCAATAAATAGACTTCAAGAAATATGTCAGCAGCAGAAATTTCCTCTGCCAGAATATAAACTACAAGAAAAAAAAGGTGCTGATCACGATCCACTCTATTTTGTTGAATGTAAAGTATCAATAAAAGACTCTGATTTCTCTGCTATTGGTACTGGTAGGAATCTTAAAACAGCTAGAAGAATTGCTGCTAATCTAGTTCTAGAACAATTTAAAGCTGTAGAATAAAAGGGTTTTTTGTAGACCCGAACATTTTTTTATATGCTTAAATGCGTATAATTGTGATAATCGATGGACATATTGACGTAACTTTTGCTCTACAACTGCAAAATAGAGAGTTTAGTGCTAGATCAGACATCGGTCATGTAGATTTGCCAAGGATGCGAGAAGGTAATGTTTCAGCTGCTCTATTTGCTGTATATCCAGCTAGCAGCAATTTCTCAATTTCCTCAGGAGTTGACTACTGGTTTAAGCTGGTCGAAAACCCTGAAAATAGTTTGATGCAAATAAGAAACCTTGATGACTTCGAAAAAGCTAGACAATCTGACAAAATTGGAGCAATATTACATTTTGAAGGTGCAGGAGGATTAGACAGTGAATTTGTTACGCTCAGAAATTTCCATCGTTTAGGGTTGCGTAGTATGGGGCTTTCATGGTCTAACATGAATCAATTTGCAACAGGAATTGGAACAATAGAAGAAAGAGGATTGACTTCTGAAGGTAAAGCTTTAGTTTCTGAAATGCAAAGTTTAGGAATTTTAGTTGATGTTAGTCATTTAAATGAGAAATCCTTCTGGGATGTAGTTGAAATTACTGGCAAACCTATCATTGCTTCTCACAGTAACGCTTACAGCATCTGTAATCATGTTAGAAATCTTAAGGATGAGCAAATACAGGCTATCAGAGATACAAATGGAACAATAGGGATTAATTTGTGTACAATGTTTTTAGACCCTCAAAAGAGAGAAGAAGATCATATAACTTTTGAGCTGATTAAGAAACATTTTGATCATATAGTAGAAAAAGCAGGTATTAATCACATAAGTTTGGGATCTGACTACGATGGTGCGACTGTTCCCTCTATACTAAAAGATATTAGCTATTACCCAAAATTACTCGAGTTTCTAAGAAATACTTATTCCAGAAATGATATAGATAAAATAGCTTATCAGAACTTTCTACGAGTTTTCAAAACTACTTGGTAAGAAGAATTAGAACGTAAGATAAGCGTTCATTATGGCTATACAGATTTTATTAGCTGTGTTTATTCTAAATCTGAATTCTACTAGAACTTGTGTGTCTTTTCCTTTTTCTACTTTTAAATCAGCTTGATTTGTATTTTGGTATTTGTGTCTGTAAAATGGGATTATGAAACTACTTCCACCTTGAATTGTGAATGTTTCATTCTTACCGTTTATCGTTATAGTTACATTTCCTTCCAGACTTAGATTCATGTTTGTATAATTACCTGCTCTTATTCTCACCTGATTAAGCATCTGCATCGAATCATTGAGATTCATCAGGTTTAATTTTATTGGGTCATCTATCACATCTGTATATTTCTGCGAATTTCTTCCTTTAATCTGAATTTGATTAACAGTAACCCATATGCCTGAAACAGTCTCATCTGAAGGTAAGTATTTTAAAAGTGTAATATTTGCAGTTTCAACATCGGTATCGCTAGATACATATAAGTTTAACATGCCTTCCCAATCTGGAAATATAATCCCGTCAGGATCAGCAAAACCATCAAAATTATTAAAATCATTGATAATTATATCGAAATCTCTAACAGTAATAAGAGAACCGAATATTGCTCCTGTAACAACAAGACTAAGGATTATAATTGTAATTTTGTTTCTAGCATGCATGAAGTTCACTTTCCCCATATTATCTTACTTTTTTTTATTTATCATGTTTCTTATTTAATTATTTAAAGTTCTATTATCCACATTTTTAGATCATTACAATTACCAGATACAGATAATCGATAAATATCAAAGTACAAGCAATAATCAGTGATTGATATTCATTACATTTAGATGCTAATCTTATTCCTTGTGCCACAAATAATGTTGACCAGATTTTACAAATTACAAATACAATGTTGAGCAAGATACTAGCCCAAGTGGGAACGATTATTGCACTGAAATGTATAATTACAACAGGAATCATATAGAAGAAATAAGGAATAATTCCTATGAATACACCTATCCAGAGTTCTTTAAATATAAAATCTTTTTTCAAAATTTTCAGAAGTATGAATATTATTAACAGATAAAGATACCAATGAGCAAATGAAATAAGTGAATTGACTATTGATCCCCCTGTGAGTATAGCTTCTATAGAACTGAAGTGCTCGTTAGATACACCAAATATCCATGCAAACACTATGAGGAGAAGATTTATTTCTATTAAACTACGTGTAGGATCCCCAAATAAGTAGTAAAACAATTGGGATAAACCAATTTTTTCAATAATTTTTGTTAGTTTGCTCTTTTCTTCTGTTTCAGTGATAGGACTTCCCTTAAGGACATTTGTGATTTCCTTTCCTAAATCACTTAAACGATAAAAGTTCTGTTCATCTTTTTCTAGAAACTTGTTAAGATTTTTGATATGGTAATATAGACTCCCATCAGTTAAGCTTAGCTCATCTTTCAGGGCAGTAAACGAAATAGATCCTTGCTCAGAAACAATCTTGAGAATCCCTTGCCTAATAGGATTAGATAGTTCTTTCATATGTTCTGTAATTGTATCCAAGGAATTCATTTTCATATAGACTAAAATGAACCTATTTAAAATTTCTTTGGCTATGCAAATAACTTTAAAAAATTAAAGTTTAGGACTTAATATTTTAAATGAACACATATTAAATAATAGTTGGGAATATTGTTACAGTGAAAAAAATGAAAGTAAAACACTTTGCATTTGGAATTGGATTAATTGCCTTAATCTTGCTCACAAGCGGAGTAATGGCTGATTCAGACACAGGAATAGAATATGAATACCAAAATGGTATTTCAGTACTTACAATAGATGACGTAGAGATTAAAGTTAATACGTTTGGAAATGTTCCAATATTCCACTACAATAAAGCTGCTGGTCTTAATTATACAGTTTTATTTAAACAACTAGTAGAATATCAGGATCTGAATGAAGATGGAGTCTTTCAATACAATGAAAGCTTAGCTGGTAGCCCTATATTCAGTTTAATGTCTGTTAAATGGACTTTTTCAGGATTTGAAGTTGAAGAAGAGGCTGGTATAACAACTGCTGTACATTTCAATTTTACTTCATCACAAATAATGGGTGTGTTTCAACCTGATTTGGAAATCGTTATCACTGCTCATCTTTATCTAGAAGGTCAAGAGATCGATGGATATGAACTAGAAGCTGGGGAACTAAAATTCGACCTTTACATCAGTGGATGGGATTGGGCAGAAGAGGATAGTTTCCTTGCTGTCAGATTTGACATCACTCCAAGTGAAGGAGCACAGTTTAGAAACACTCACGGACAACCAGTCGACACAGGAGTTAATTCTACAAACTTAGAGAAGAAAGCTCAGCTTGTCGAAAATAAGATGAAACAACAATTCAACATTTCTGCTGCTAATGAAGTAGGATATTTTGGGTTTGCTAATCAATCACAAATCAAAACTTTAGCTGAAAATCAATATAGACATTCAAACGTCAATGCTTCTTACTCTTCCAACGGAGCAGGAACTCTGCAAGTATTCTTAAGCTTTGAACACTTTGATGAATTGATTTACGATCCTTCTATTGGTTCTTACACAATCGATGACGAAACTGAAGGAACTCCTCTCTCAATTATAGCTGCAATTGCCCCATTAGTAGTTTTTGCAGTCTTAAGAAAGAGAAAGGAAAACTAAAAGTATTTTTTCTCCTATTTTTTTTTCTTTTTTCCACATAAAATATAGGTTCTAATTTTTATTATAGAAAAAATTATAACATTCATTCTTCTTCTGATATCTCAAATAATCTGATTCGCCTACCAAAACCCTCGTCAACTTCTTCAATTAGTCCTTTTTCAATTAATTTTTGCACCCTTTCGCGAACAATTCTTCTTGAAGCAGTACCTCTCTCTTTTCTTACCTGATCTGTGAGTTGGGATAAGTTAAGTTCTTTTTTTCTTTCAAGAGCGTCTATAATAGCTTTAGATATGTCATCATATTGAATTTCAGGATGATGTTTGATAATTCTATCTTTTATACTGAGTGTTCTAGAAAGAGCAGTGAAAGGAGCTTTAGATATCTCTAAAGTCCCCGTTATAACCTGCAACAGATTTAACAATTGCTTAAGCTCAGGATTTTCCTCTCCTACTTTGTTCTTAAGAGTGTTAATCTGTAAGATAACGTAGTTTAATTTGTCTTCCATTTCTGCAAGTCTCTGTTCAAGACTTGAATCAGGTTGATTCAACTTCAATACCTCTTCCATATTTGCGAGCAATATTCATGATGTTATAATTTTTCATAGATATTTTGTATGTGTTTAATACTTCCTTAATCAAATCTTTAGGAAGACCTTGTTGTCGAAGAGTGTGCTTAATTTGTTGTTTTGTTTTGAATCTTCTTATGGAATTAGTAGATAGGAGAACTAGTAGAAGAAATGGCCATGTAAGCAACATCCAATAAATTCTTGAAGCGATCACAAAAATCGCCCAGAGCTTGTCCATAAAGATTTACCTTCAGTCGTTGTCCTTACTTTTCTTCTTAATCGAATCTGAAATATTAATTGCGTCTCCTAAAACGTTGATACTCTTAGCATATTTAAGCACTATATCTTTGATCATGTCTTCAGGTAAACCTTGTTCTTTCAGTTCTTTATACACTGCTCCTATTCCTTTACCATATTCAATAGCAATTTCAGAACTATATAAGGAGCTAAAAACTCCTTTTATTAGAGCAGGTATTTCTTTAGATACAACGCCTAAAATTTCTTTAATTTCAGCTGCATCAGTCTTTTTTTCCGTTTTTCCTTCATTCAGTTTAATCACCTTGTTGAATTATTTCGTATAGTTGTAGGGCGAAACTGTCTATGAGAGCTTCTGTTGTTCTACCAGTAACAATTTTTGTTGTTAAAGCTTTCTGTTGGAAAAAAACATCTTCTAACGTTGATTCAGTATATTGAATTCGATATACAATCTGAAATGTTACACTTTTTTGGGTATTATTTTCCATCAACAATTTCGCCATCTATACTTACATTGAATGAGCACTTGTTATTAATATACTGAAAACAAGTGACCAATGACTGGTCATTCAAAATAAAAAGCTAAAAAATAATTAATACTGAAATTTCTTTCTTTCTAGATCGGAAGAGCGTCGTGTAGGGAAAGAGTGTAGATCTCGGTGG
>BPTO01000072.1 GCA_023705985.1 Candidatus Heimdallarchaeota archaeon
ACATGTGCAGCAACAATAACTACTATGGTATTTTGCTTGACGATTTTGATAGTTCGACTGTTATTAACAACACGTGCAACAACAACCACTGGTATGGTATCTTGCTTAGTTCTTCTGATAGTTCGACTGTTATCAGCAACACATGCAACAATAACTACTATGGCATCTTTCTTGCATCTTCTGCTTTTTGTGTCGTTACTTACAATCTTCTACAAGAAAATGGAGGTTATGGAGTATTCTTAAGATTTGGTTCTGATAATAATCTTATTCACCATAATAACTTTGTAGACAACAATCCTGCAGGCATTTCTCAAGCGTATGATGATGGAATATCTAATACTTGGTATGATATTGAAACACTTGAAGGTAATTACTGGTCAGATTGGTCAGATATAGGTTCTTATTCTATAGATGGTTCAGCAGGAGCAATTGACCTATATCCTCTCGATGAACCTGCTGAATATTCAGTAGAATCTACTACAGATGAAAATCAATTAAACTTCACATTTACTCTCCTAATGTTAGTATTTCCCTTAATACTCACAAGGATAATCTCAAAGAATGTAAAGAAAAAATAAATATTTGGGGTGGAACTTAAAAAAAAATGATGATTAATGAACTAATCTAGTTTCTTATGACACATCCACCAATCTAAACATTCATGGTCTTTACTTTCTAATCTTTCCTTAGCTGTTTTTACATCAGTAGCTGGAGGAACAATTACATGGTCACCAAAGAGCTCATTATTTGGCCAATTCGCAGGAATAGCAACATCATGCTTAGTAGCTACTTGAAAAGCTTTCATCATTCTAAGAATCTCATCCATATTACGACCAATCTCTGCGGGATAATAGAGAATTGCACGGATTTTACCTTTAGGATCTACAATGAAAACTGCTCTTACAGTATTTGTAGCTTTGGCGTGAAGCATACCTAGTTTACGTGCACATTCACCATGATCAGCAATAATTGGGAATTTGATTTCATCACCTATATTTTCTTTGATCCAATCGACCCATTTGATGTGACTAAAAACTTGATCCATACTTAAACCTATTAATTCAGTGTTCAATGCTTGAAAATCGTCATAATGTCGGCTGAATGAGACGAACTCAGTAGTGCATACAGGAGTAAAGTCTGCTGGATGCGAAAACAACACGAACCATTTACCTTGATAATCCATTGGTAATTTCTTCATTCCATGAGAGGTTTGCACAACCATTTTTGGAAATGCTGAACCTATAAGTGGAATTTTGCCTGTTTCTTCATATTCTTTGTCCATTTTTTTCACTTGCTTTACTGATTTTTTACTGAATAGTAAAAACAATATGTTTACATAAACTTTTCCGAATTACACAATATAATGACGCGAATATCGAATCTTAATTCAATTTAAGAACTATTAAAAAATGGGAGGAAACCATATCAGAAAGTAGCATATATACTAAAAGAAGTAACAACAGAGTCTACAAAAGAATCAAGAAATTTTAATAATTATTGTTTTCTTATGTTCTTTTTTTCTTTTCTTGCTATAATTATTGTTCTAACAAGCCCTACGACAATATTAAACCGTGGAACAGATGCAGAATAGACCTTATATGGATATCCATAAACCCTTTCTTGATAAATATCCTTTTCAAACGAAGATAGAAGGAAAAATATAAGTGCCATGGTCGTTAAAACATTGGAAAGTATTGAACTTTTCAGTACTATGACTGAGAATCCTAAGAGCATCATTGCTAAAGTAATAGGATGCCTAACAATTGCAAATATCATTAAATTACTGGGGCTATTCAATTTTTCAGTTCCCCTTCTATTAATCCAACGCCATCTTGTCATAGCTACGCTTATTACAATTAAAATCAATGCAGTATATGCCAAAACTGAGGATATATATTTACCAAATATTACAGGAGGATATTCACCTATAGTAAAAACTAAACCTAAAACAAGCGTCAAGTAACCAAATATTTGAAGGATTTGGTATCTCGCAGAATTATATATTGCAAAGACTAACCAAGCACACAAGAATACGGATATGATAATAAGGGAAACCCAAAACCAAGGTTCTTCTAACACATACGTATTTTCACTTAATAATTATTGAACATTTCGCTTTAGATTAATTGCTAATAGCAAAGTTATTTCTTTGACTTTGTTAATGAGTTAATAACACTTTTAGCATAGCATAGACTATAATGCTTATGGGAGAAAATGCACAAGTGGGTTTTTTGCTAATACATGGCTTTACGGGCACACACTTCGATATGGGGCAACTAGAGAAGTTTCTTAAAAACAGAAATTATACTGTATTCAACATAGTTTTACCAGGACATGAAACATCAGAAGAAGATTTGGAAACGAAAAAATGGTTTGAATGGACAAATTATGCTCAAGAAAAGTTGGATCAACTAAAGAAGATATGTGATAAAATTTTCGTTATTGGTTTATCAATGGGAGGAGCAATAACGCTTTTCTTGGGTTACAGAAATCCAGATATTGACGGTCTCATAACTTTAGCTACCCCTTGCAAACCTCCAGATTGGAAATTGTATGTTTTAAGAGCATTGCCATTTATTGTTTATTTATACCCTAGACATCCAAATATAGATTGTAATTGGGAAGACCTTGATACTAAAGAAGTACACAAATGCTACGCGAAAATTCCTACACGAAGTGCACTTCAGTTACATAAACTCTTAATTAATGTTAAAAGGAATCTATCTAGAATAACAAATCCTATTCTAATTTTACAAAGCAAAAATGATGAAACTGTAAGCATAAAACATGCAAAACAGATATTTAACAATGTCAAATCAAAGGACAAAAAAATGGTTCAAATAGAAAAAGGAGGACACGTTATTTCAGTAGATGCAGGGAAAGAGCAAGCATTTGGAGAAATTGAAGAATGGATAAAGGAAAGAATAGAGTAGTAAAAGGTTTTTGTAAAATAAATTCATTTTAGTAAAAATTAATGATAGATTAATTCCCAAGAAGGTGAATTCGTTAGTATAAATAGTAATTTTTTTTGTCGAAGAATAAAGACGACTTCAAGATTCAATTAGTCGTTTAAGTATTTGTGATAAGATATCTTCCCACATTCAAGTTGTAATCAGGTAGGGATCGTTCATTGGAAATAGTCTGATTCCTTTTATAGTGAAAAATTTTTCTTAAATTGGAGTGAAAAAATTGATAGCTGATTTCGAGGTTTATGTTAAAAAAATAAGTAAATCCACAAATTATGCTGTTTATGCCAAGAGTATAGTATTCCTACAAGATTACTTATCTGAACACAAAGATAAAGATTTGCATGAATTAGATCAACAAGATCTTACTGACTATATTGCTTACAATTTTAGAGATTTCAATCACTGGGAAAAATGGTGGAAAAATGGTGGATTCTTTATTCTCAACAAGTATTTAGAATTTTTAGAAAAAGAGGAATTAGTTAACCATCTTTCTTCTCTCATTGAGCAATATAAAGAATCATCTGCTAAAAACAAGAAAACATATCAACAGCAACCTAGATTGGTTATAAATCTTGAAAAGGAATTGGGAAAAACACTTGCAAAGGAAAAAATTGATGAAATCTTGGAAGGGAAAGAAGGGATTAAGCAAGCAACATCTCCCAAGAAAAAAATGCGTTTTATTGAAGGTGTAATGGAAAAAGTAGAAAAAGAATTAGATGAAGAGATGGTTCAAAAAATCTGTGCTAGTGGTCTCCATAAACGACATGTTGGTGGAAATACTGTTGCAGTCAAATATAACAAATTATTCAAGAAACTTGGTGATATAGATCAACTTCTGGAAATAATGCACCAAGATTTTATCAAACAAATGAGTAAAACATATGGGGATGATGAGCAAGTTATGGATTTTGTAATCAATAATCCTATTCATGGGTTTTGGGGAGGAGTTCGAGAAGGACGAAAACTAATCAAAGCTAAGTTCCCATATAAAATTCGTAAATATCTCAATGCTACATCTGAAAAGGATAAAAAATATCAATTTTGCCACTGTGGATGGGTAAGAGAATCACTATTAAATGATGACGTTAACATTTCTCGTAATTTCTGCTATTGTGGGGCAGGATGGAGTAAACAATTATGGGAGGCAATTCTGGAGAGAGAACTGGAAACTGAACTTTTAGAGACAGTTCTTGATGGAGATGAAAGATGTTTGTTTGTTTTCTACCTTCCAGAGGATGTAATTAATAGCTGAATAACGAATTCACCTTTCAACTTCAACAATCCTTTCATTCCTCGTGTCCCTCAGATGATTTGGACTGACCAAAACATTAAAATGTACCTCATTTAATTTATTCCAAGATTTGTAGGATGTAGTTCATCTATGAGTTCCCGAAAATATGACTTATTTCAAGGATTACGCAACGAATGGTTGAGTATTTTACAGCAACTAAACGAAATAAAAACCCAAGAAAAAGAATATCATGCAATTGGAAATTGGACCTTATTTGACATTTTATGCCATTTAGCGGGATGGGCGGTTTGGCGAGTGACCGCGACAAAAGAATTGTTCAAAACGGGTCACACAGATTTTTCTCATTTTACCACTGTGGACAAAATAAATGCAGATAGCGTCGTGGATCGGGTAAATCATACGTGGGAGCAGGTAGTGCAAGAAGTGGAATACGCTGATAAGGAATGGATTGCCCTGCTGAACTCATTAAGTGAAGAAGATATCTTCGTTTCAACACACTTCCGCAGTCCATTGTGGGAAACTCTCGCAGAATGGGTTCAACTAGCCCTCGATCATTATGCTCATCATGCACGTACCATTCTCGCGCTCATAACCTTTAAGCAATGATACACCCACTTTTCGCGATATCGTTTTAGCTTTGTATAAGCGATATAGGCTCTGTAATTGGTAATTACACTCTCAAACTCCCTAGCCAAGACATGAAATATCAGAAGAAAACCTAGACTCAAACCAATACGCACGCCAAAAAGTTATATATTTATAGGTTCTTTTGAAGCTCAAGGTTCTGTCATGTTAGTCGAAAAGACCTTTGATACTGGTGAGGTAGTACTCAACTACGCAGAAGGACCAAACAACGGACCACCTATCTTATTAATACATGGATCATTATGCAGGTGGGAAGATTTTACACATTATTTCCCACAATTCACAGAGAAATTCCACGTCTATGCAATCGATACAAGAGGAAGAGGGAAATCAGGAAGAACCCCAAGCAAGTACCATCTTAGAAACATAGTTCGAGACATCGTCACATTCATTGAACGAGTTATTGGAGAATCAACCATTCTGCTTGGTCACTCTGAGGGGGGATGGATAGCCCTCTGGGCTACTCAAATTAAACCAGAAAATGTCTCAGTTTTGGTAATCCTAGATGCTCCCATATCAATAGATGTCTTAATTGCTCAAGTTAAGGAAGGATCAATGAGGGATGGGATACAACATATAAGACCTATAGTAGGTCGCCCAACGGATGAGATAATGGCAATTCTTACTAAGGAGAGTCCGTCGAAATCCTCTGAGGCCATCAAGCACGACTCTATTAGTCTGAGCTTTGCGGATCCGAAGTTTCTGGATCTGTGGTCTCCGGAGCGTATTGAGGAATACTTTGAGAATTATCATTCATGGGATTTCCTCAAAGCTGTCAGCTGTCCTATCATGCTCGTTCAGGCCGATCCTGACATGGATGCCTTACTCTCCAGTGACGATGTTGAGAAAGCCATCGACTATAATCCTGAAATTAAGCATGTCATTGTAGAAGGAGTTGGTCATAATCTCGGTATGAATATTGGAGAAGAACCCATCGATGTTGGACCAATACTTTCATTCCTCAACTATCACTTATTCTAGACACAATATTTTTATTCATATGACTAACAATATGTTCAATAGGTCATCAACAGAGAGGTCTCTAGTATAATAGGCCTTGAAATGGTCTTTATGGAGATTTATAGCATTTGGTTTTATAACATGAAATTCGATTTCAAAACACTACCAGTCATCATTTTGGCAGCTGGAGACTCCAAACGAATGGGAATGCCTAAAGGGCTTCTTGACTATCGAGGGAAAACTTTCCTATCATTTCAGCTTGAGCTTTTATCAGAAATAGGTTTTACTGAAATAGTAATTGTCCTGGGAAAAGAAAATAAACTTTATCAAGAAAAGGTTCCTGAACTTAAAGACATAAATCTAGTTGTAAATCCAGCTCCTGAAAGGGGACAGTTTTCATCCATACAATGTGGATTGCTAGCATTATCAAAATCACACCTATTAGGAGTATTTATCCTTCCTGTCGATGTACCTTGCCCAGATGAGGATGTTTGGGAACAATTAGCAAAAGTTCTGAGTACATCAGATGCAAATGTATCTATACCGGAATTTAATGGGAAAAAAGGACATCCAGTTTTTCTATCAGAAGAATTCAAGAAATATCTTATAACCTGTAGTTCAGATACTCGACTTGATTACGAAATTCATAGACAGAGAGATAATCAAAAAACAAAGATCATATCTGTCAATGACAGAAATATTACACTTAACCTCAATACACATGAGGCATGGAATGCATACAAGGTGGAACAATGAATGTTACATTCACTCTCAATGGAGAAGAAATAACAGCTGATTACGAAGAAGACATGAGTGTACTAGATGTACTCAGAGAAGTCTGCAACATAAAAAGTTGCAAAGATGGTTGTTCAGGTCAAGGTTTTTGTGGAGCTTGTACTGTCCTTATCAATGGTGTAGCTATGATTTCATGTAAACGAAATCCAGCATCAATTGAGGGAAAAGAAATTATCACCGTTGAAGGTCTTGACAAACGAGAGCAAGAAATTCTTTCAAAGTCATTCGTCAAAGAAGGAGCCGTACAATGTGGTTTCTGCACTCCGGGACTGCTAATACGAATCAAGGGATTCCTAGATAAACATCCAGTATCAACTAGAGAAGAAAAAGCGAAGGCTATTTCAGGTAACCTCTGCCGTTGTACTGGGTATCAACGCATCCTTGATGCTATGGAAACAGCTGAAGAGTATTGGCAAAGTAAGGAAACAAATATATCTGGTCCACCAAAAAGAAAGGACTTTTTTGGCGAGAAATACGGTTTCGAGAGAGAATACAAACCGAAAAAAAATGGTGTTGGTTTTAGTACTCAACGTTATCGTGGTATCGATATGGCTCTTGGTAAAAAACCATATATTGCCGATATGGAAGTTGATGGAATACTTCATGGAGCTTTTTTATTAAGTGAACATCCACGAGTTAAAGTCATCAAGATAGATACATCAGAAGCAAAATCAGCTTGTGGTGTTGTACAAATATTTACAGCAAAAGATGTACCAGGTCAACGAACAATTGGTCACATTTTCCCTGATTGGCCTATCTTTGTCTCAGAAGGTGAGACAACAAAATATGTGGGAGATGTTCTAGCTATGGTTGTTGCTGATTCAATGTTTCATGCACGATCTGCTCTTGAAAAAATCAAAGTAAATTATAAAATTCTAGAAGTAATTGATAGTCCTGTAAAAGCCTTAGCAGATGACGCAGAAAAAATTCACGAAAAGGGTAATCTACTAGGACATTCATTTTTTGGTAGAGGCGATGTTAATAAAGCATTAAACGATTCTAAGTATGTAATTAAACAGCAATTCAGAACACAACGCATCGAACACGCTTTCATGGAAGTTGAAAGCTGTCTCGCTATACCTTCAAAAAAAGGTGTTCATGTATACAGTCAAGGACAAGGAGTTCATGAAGACCAGCGACAGATTGCTGAAGTACTCGGATTAAATAAAGAAGATGTCATAGTCGAACTTGTTACAAACGGTGGAGCTTTTGGTGGTAAGGAAGACCTCTTATGTCAAGCACAAACAGCAATGGCTTCATTTCTACTAAAAAAACCTGTTAAAACCGTCCTAACTAGAGAACAATCACTTCTTATGCACCCAAAACGTCATCCAATGATCATGGATTATGAAGTTGGCGCAGATGAAAATGGAAAACTTACAGCAGTCAAACTCAGACTCATAGCTGACACTGGAGCTTATGCATCAGTTGGTGCACAAGTCGCCGAACGTGCTGCTGGTCATTCATGTGGCCCCTATTTCGTTCCAAACGTTGATGTTGACGCAAAAGCAGTCTACACAAATAACCCTCCATGCGGTGCTATGCGCGGATTCGGTGTTAATCAGACCTCATTTGCCATTGAAACATGTCTGAATTTAATTGTTGAAAAAATGAGGAAAGATGGGAGTGAAATTGATGATTATGATATAAGAGAACTCAATATTCTCAGAGAGGGGCAACTGTTTGCAACAGGACAAAAAATGAAAAAGACTGTTGTTGGATTACAATTTTGTCTAGATGCAGTTAAAGACACATATAAGAATTCTAAAGTTCCAACAGGTATTGCTTGTGGATTGAAAAATACTGGTATTGGTAATGGTCTTGAAGACACTGGTAGAGTCCTCATCAAGGTCCTTGAGAATGAACATCTTGAAATTTTAACAGGTTTCACTGAAATGGGACAAGGATTATTTACAGTAATTACTCAAGTCGTAACAGAAATAACTAATATACCTCCATCGCAGATGAAAGTAAAATCTATCAGTTATCCCAAAACGAAATGTGGCATGACTACTGCATCAAGAGGTACAGCCTTAGATACCATGGCAGCTAAGTTTGCTGCAGAGAAACTTGTTTTAGCACTTCAATCAAGATCTCTTAAAGACCTAGCAGATCAAGAATTTCATGGAGAATACATTAGCGACTTTACTGTCAAACCAGGAACAAAAACTGATAATCCTATAACACATTTGGCGTTCAGCTATGCAGTACAAGTAGCTTTTCTTGACGAAAAAGGCAAGTTAACAAAAATCATAGCAGCCCACGATGTTGGCAAAGCAATCAACCCTATGGCTTGCGCAGGTCAATTTGAAGGCGGAGTTCATATGGGGCTTGGTCATACTCTTTCAGAAAACTTTCCAACTACTAAAGGGATTCCAGATTCATTGTTGATGAGAGATCTTCAAATTGTTAAGGCTAAAGATACACCCGAAGTAGAAGTTATTTTAATAGAAGAACCAGAAGAAGTGGGAGGATTTGGATCTAAAGGTGTTGGTGAGATAGGTCTCGTGCCAACAGCTGGTGCAGTTACTGGTGCACTCCATCAATTTGATGGAAAATGGCGTTTCGAACTCCCTGTTTCACGAAATGATTGAGAATGATACATATCCTGTTTTGTCTCGAGAATATGTATCTTCCCTGCGAAACTGCATTATGGAACGATTCTGGTTCCTGTTTCACCCTTTAAAGCCCGACCGATGTTTTCAGGATTGGTGACCAGGGCTTCTTTACCACCCTGCTCTAAAAATCGAACGATGGCTTCAATCTTTGGTTTCATCGAACCTTTGGCAAAGTGAGTTCCTTCTTCTAGGTACTTTTTTGCCTCAGCAACAGTCATCTGATCCATATCCACTTGATCCGGTTTACCAAAATTCAAGGAAACTTTTTCAACGGCGGTTGAAATCAAAAGCATATCTGCCTTAATTTCATTGGCCAGGAACGCAGATGCAAAATCCTTGTCAATTACCGCTGCAGTCCCCTCTACTCCTCGATCGGTTTCAATAACCGGTATTCCTCCACCACCCACAGTAATTGTGATTATACCAGAATCGATCAGAGTTTTTATAGCTTCTAGTTCCAAAATCTCAACAGGTAACGGGGAAGCAACAACTCGACGCCAGCCACGACCAGAATCTTCAACCACATTCCAACCTAATTCTTCTTTCCTTTGTTCAGCTTCTTCTGCTTCCATGAAAGTACCTATAGGTTTAGCAGGTTTTTGGAAAGCAGGATCATTTGAATCTACACGGACTTGTGTGATCACTGTCGCTACTGGTTTATCAATTCCCCTTTTTTTGAGCTCGTTTTGGATATTCTGCTGCAGGGAATAACCGATAGCGCCTTGGCTGTCAGCTCCGCAAACATCCAGAGGTAGTTCATGCATACCTTCCACCTTATGGGCAATTTCACTTCGTCGTAAAATGAATCCAACCTGGGGTCCATTACCATGACCTATCGCAACATCCCAGCCTGCTTCAATCATGTCTACCAGGTGAATTGAAGTTTCCTTGGCAGCTTCATATTGATCTTGTACAGTTTGATGATGCTTGGATTTGATGAGTGAGTTGCCACCAATAGCAACGACAGCTACTTTTTTCTTCTCTGACATCGGTATCACATTCCTTATATTATATAGTTTAAATATTTCGTTTTCTGACTAAATGCATTAGATATAATAATCCTTAATATAACTTAATTATTTCTTCAAAACTAGATTCTTCCTCTTCTTCACTCCTTCAAAAAATTCATACAGTTTTTTCTGAAATTTTGTTTCTCAATCACCATGTCTTTTTTGATATTAATTTGGCAATAATATACTATCTTTTTACACTATTTAAAATCGCAGAGAGTTTATAATAAGTAAAAATAGATTGCATTTTTAAGGAATCTTTTTAGAGATATACGAACATTATAATTGTAAAACAATTATATTAGTGAGGAGAAAGAAATGAAAGAAAAGATACTTATTAAAGCTGATGAATACAAAGAAGATCTGTTCAAGTTTTTACGCGACATGATTCGTATTCCAAGTACTAGCAGTAATGAAGAAGAGCTTATTAAGCGTATTAAGCAAGAAATGGAGAAGCTAGACTATGATGAAATCAAGATTGATAAAATGGGTAATATCTTTGGAAGAATTGGAAACGGTAAACATGTCTTTGCATTTGATGCACATATTGATACAGTAGATGTAGGAAATCACGATAACTGGTCTCACGATCCTTTTGAAGGTTATGAAGATGATGAGGTAATTTACGGACGAGGTGCTAGTGATCAAGAGGGTGGGTTTGCTTCTATGGTCTATGCTGGGAAAATCATCAAAGATTTAGATATAGCAGGTGAGACTACGATATGGATGGTAGGAACAGTTCAAGAAGAAGATTGTGATGGACTTTGCTGGCAACACATTATTGAAGAAAAAGTCATCGAACCTGATTTTGTTGTTCTAACAGAACCTACCTCACTTAATGTATATCGTGGACATAGAGGAAGGATGGAAATAAAAGTAACAACAACAGGTATCAGCTGTCATGGTTCTGCACCTGAACGTGGTGATAATGCTATCTACAAGATGGCTCCAATTATCCAAGAATTATCCCAACTCCACAAACAATTAAGAGATGATCCATTCCTAGGAAAAGGTTCTTTAACAGTTTCAGAGATTTTTTCAAGCTCTCCATCAAGGTGTGCAGTAGCAGATGGATGTTCAATTTCAATTGATAGAAGACTTACTTTTGGAGAGACCAAAGATACAGCTCTTAAAGAAATACGAGACCTACCTTCTGTCATAGAACATAATGCAAAAGTCGAGATGCACACTTATAGTAAACCCTCATATACAGGTCTTCAACAAACTGTTGAGTGCTATTTCCCAACATGGGTCATTCAAGAAGAAAATCCATTATGTGGAATGCTTGTAGATGCAGCTACTGAAATTATGGATAAAGAACCACTTTTAGATAAGTGGACTTTCTCAACAAATGGTGTATCCATCATGGGTAAGCATGATGTGCCATGTATAGGCTTTGGTCCAGGAAGAGAAGACCAAGCTCATGCTCCTAATGAGATAACATTCAAAAGGGAACTTAAGATTGCAGCTGCTGTATATGCTGCTATACCTTTAAAATATACTGAACTTAAGAATAAATAGGTGAAAAAATGAGAACAAAACTTCGAGGAAAAGACTTCATAACTTTACGTGATTGGTCTAAGGAAGAAATAGATATTCTACTGGAAGTTTCAGCTGAGATAAAAGAAAAATTCTTGAAAAAAGAAGTAACACCATACCTTCCATATCAAACCATGTTTCTTATGTTCTTTGAAGAATCGACAAGAACAAGGAACTCAATGGAAGCAGGATTTGCACAACTTGGTGGTCATGCAAACTTTCTAGATACATCAACAATGCAAATATCCCACGGAGAAGTTGCTAAAGATACAGCTGTTATATTGTCGAGTTACGGACATGCAATTGCTTGCAGAAATTGCTTCTGGGGAATAGGAAATAAGTATCTAAATGATATGGCAAAACATTCTAAAGTACCTATCATGAATTTACAGTGTGACTTGTATCATCCAATGCAAGGTATAGCTGATCTTATGACAATCATTGAGAAGAAGGGAGAAACCAAGAATCTCAAAGTGTCAATAATCTGGGCCTATGCTACAACTCATAAGAAACCAATTTCAGTCCCGTTAACACAAACTCTCTTATTTCCACGATATGGAATTGATGTAACCTTAGCATATCCTGAAGGGTTCGAGTTACCTGATTGGGTGATTGAAGAAGCTAAAGAGAATGCTAAGAAAAATGATGGTTCCTTTAGAATAACTCATGATATGAAAGAAGCATTCAAGGATGCTGATATCGTGATCCCTAAGAATTGGGGAAGTTGGAGCGGGAAGAAAGGTGATATGGATCTGTCTCAATTCAAAGATTGGAAATGTACAGAAGAGATGATGAAGCTTGCATCACCAGATGTTAAATATATGCATGCACTTCCAGCAGATCGAGGAAATGAAGTAGAAGATTCAGTTATAGATGGACCACAGTCAATTGTTTATGATGAAGCAGAAAATAGACTACATACAGCTAAAGGTGTAATGATTCTCACTATGTAAAAAGTGATTCAAACCATGTTGTATTCATTCATAGTAATGAAATTTACATTGGTATTCCTTTCCACCAATGTTTCCTTTTTAGATATTTGGAGAGATATACCAAACCAACCATTACAGGTATCTCCCAAAATAGTCCCATTGTAGTACCTAGTGCTGCAACTGAGCCGACTCCATATATTGCAATAGCTGTTGCAATAGCAATTTCAAAATGACTTGATGACCCAATAATTACTGTAATCACACCTTCTTTGTAAGCTAATTTTGTGAATCGAGTGATAAGTAAATTGTAACCTACCACTATAATGAAACCCAATATTAATGGTACTGATACTAGTAATAGTAAGTTGAAATCAGTAATCATCACATTTCCATTTAATGAAAACAGAACAATTAGAGTAGTTAGCAGAGCAAATATTGAAATTTTTCCAACAATTGGGATGTATTTCTTTTTAAACCATTCCTCTCCTTTTGTTTTGATAATCAGTTTTTTACTTAGAATTCCTAAAATAAGCGGGATTCCAATAAAGATTGCAACAGATATAATAAGAGTTATAACATCTATAGAAATATTTGAAATTCCAGATAATAAGACAACTATCGGAGCATACCCAATGAGTATAGTTACAGTATTAAGACTTGTAGTAATCACATTCTGTTCTTGATTTCCATCCGCTAAATATCCCCAAACCAGAACCATTGCTGTACAGGGACTGGAAGATAAGAGAATTATTGCGAACATTAATTGTTCGTTTCCAGGAAGGAATAATCGAGCAAGTCCCCACCCTACAAAAGGTGCTATTATCCAATTTGATATTAATGTTAGGATAATCGGTTTAGGATTTTTTGCCAATTTCTTCAATTCAGATGCTTGAAGGTTAAGCATAGCAGGATACATCATAAAGAACAGACATATTCCTATAGGTATTGATATCCCTCCAACTTGCCAATTTTCAATTGTTTCAGCTATGATTGGGGCATATAGTGAAAGTAATATACCTACTGCCATGCAAATTACTATCCAAATAGGTAATAATTTTTCAAATAACCCGAGTCCTTCCTTTTTTGTGGTTTCATCCATAATTTGACTAGTTTTGATATTGTCACTCAAATCTTATCACATACCGAACAGTTAATTACATATCAAGAATATATGTTTCATATTAAAAATTTTTGATATGTAAATACATTAATGATTATTAATATTTAATATCATAGAAAGTGAATAGTATGGATAATAAAAAAGAAAGGGAATTAATCAAAACACTAGCAAAATGTGAGGATATCAGGGATGCTGAAGCATATTACAATAAATTATTAAAATACAGAAAAGAAATACTAAATGAATCATACCTAGCTGATTTATCAAAATTATTGGAAGCATTTACCCATATTGATAGGATTTTAATTCTTAGAATCTTAATGGAAACAGATCGATGCGTATGTGAATTAGAGGCTATATTAGGAAAAAGTCAATCTAATATATCTTATCATCTTAGAATCCTTGAAAAACTAAATTTGATTAAAGGTTGGAAAAAGGGTAAATTTACACATTATTCAGTTGTTCAAAAATCCTTAGAATACTTTAGAGATTTATTTAATAATTGGATTAATAATGAAATCATTAAACTAAATCTAAATTTATTTTAGGTTTTTACTAGAACCAAATCAGATATTTTATTGGAGGATACAGATATTCGTTCCTATTTCTACACTTTTATTGCTGTAGTCATTCCTGCATTAAGAATTGATGGAAAACTTGAAAGCAGTGGTAAAATGGTACAAGTGGAAAAAATAATAGAATTCCTAAAATAGAACCATAAAAAGTCTATACTCAAATAATGAAATTACCATCAAAGAATGTGATGTATACATACACTTCAAGTTAATAGAGGTAATGAAGTGAAAATTACTGTAATTAATAAACCAATTCTCTTATTTATGATGAAGCAGAAAACAGACTGCACACATCCAAAGCAGTTATGATTCTGACAATGGGATAAATTTAGTTATAAACAATCATGACCTGTTATGGAACATATTGAACGACTCAAAGTGCTCCTTTCAGGTTTCGATTACATCGCCAACATATCTAAATTGTCCAGGCCAGAA
>BPTO01000073.1 GCA_023705985.1 Candidatus Heimdallarchaeota archaeon
ATTAGGTTTGCATATGTTATATCTTCTATATCTTGAATGACTTTTTCATACATCCAATCCCCATCATCACGCCACTTTTGTTTATCTATGTCATAATTATGAACATAAAACCTGTATTTTACAGCGTTATAACCAAAACTATCTAAAAGATAGGTTGAGAAATTCTCATATGTTAACTTCATTAAGTAAGCAAACTGTGTTTGATAATATGGTGGTAATGATATAGAGAGGTACAAATACTTACCAAAATCTTCTAGATATATACTGAATGGTGGTCTTTCATTTCGAAGTAAATTAAAAATATCTGATTTCTCACTCTTTGATATTCCAGATATAACATATGCAAACCTAATGAACATCGAGAAATATTTCCTATTTACATCTAACCAATAATTTTCCACATATTTATTGAGTATTGAATGATATTTCTTTTTGAAGTCTATATAGATTGCATTTTCTGTTTTTTCTTCTGAAAAATAATCCTTTATATGTCTTTTGAAACCCTTAGGCAGATTATGAAATGATTCTTTATCTTTAGATATATTCAAATAACTTTTGTATCTTTCTAATAATTGGCTCATTGGAGTTCTCATATTTGTTGTTATATCTCTCAAAATGAGCAGCTGAATCGGGTGATATTCTACCGAGGAAGATAAAAGATTTTTCTCTTGAAAATTGCTATTTTTTTCGTTTATTTTCTTTGAAAAGTAACCTTTTATATCAAAATCATCGATATCCATTATATTATTACAATAAGGTTGAGGATAAAAAATTCTATTTCCTTCCGATTTATATACGAAAAATTTATCACAATATTCCTTATTATTCATCATTTCCAGAAAAGATTTGAAATGGTTGTATGATCCTATGGGAATGTCAAATTTCGTATATAATCCATACTCACTACCGAATATTCGATTTCTAGAAGATGTATATGGGTGAATATCGCATGATAACTCTAAAAGACTAACTTGATCTAAAGAAGAAACAAGGAATATAACAACATATCGCTCTAAAAGCATACTTTCAGGATTCAGTGAGGAATGCACTGTGCGGATAATGTTTCGTGATTCTAAATCCTTTACACGTCGAATAAGAGTTTGTGTTGAAACACCAATTTTTTCAGCTAATTCGTTATAAGATTTTAAAGGATAATTCTCTAATAATCGCAATATTTCAATTAGGTCTGTAGAGAAACCTTTCATTTATATCACTCACGATTGGTGTATCGTTATTCGTACTATTGATACGTTTTTATGGACCTGGAGATAATCCTCCATCTGGGGGGTAGTCTGGATCTCCACCAGGAGGATCAAAAGGTTTTATACTGATTAGGAAAGCACTTTGATCTCCATTCACAATCTCAAACCAAACTTTAAAAATATACATCCCACTTTCATAAGCTATATTAATAAAGTAGAATTTGTATACAATTTCTGTTTCAGTCCTTATGTGGTTATCTCTATAGATAGAGTAGAGTAAATCTCCATGGAATATTACTGAAGCTTCAAGTATTAAGAAATTAGTTCCTTCCCACATTCTTAGGTATACTTCAGCATAAACATCATCGAATTTCTCATCACCATCTAAGTCGCAGTATCCCACATATAGAACTTGTATATTGGGATTTAGAGCACTGACATTGAAAACATGGAGAAATGAAAACGCTACAAGTAGTACAAATAAACCTTTTAGTACTTTTTTCAGTTTCATTTATATCAATTGACTATTTATTCCAGTGCATATATAAGGATATAGTAATGTTGGTCACTAAATCTATTTGTTTGTAAGATTCTATAATTTTCTTCATAATAGTTTTAACATCACAGTTTTTTGAAATAGATAAACTACATAACCACAATTATGCTTATCAGAGAAGCAATACCTAAAAGACTAAACTAACGATTTTTCATTTTTCCTTTTTCTTCTTTCAATAATATAAATAACAATTATTGCTAAACCAACTGCTGATATATTGATTACTTCATCTTTTAAAGTATCAACAATTTCACCTGGTTGTAAACCGTATTCAAACAATTCCCAGAGTAGATGACCTCCTGCTACTATTGCTCCCGATATCCATTTATTCCTTATAAAACTCCATAAAAGTAGTACAATAACTACACTCATCATGAAATGTAAGAATTTATCGAATGAATACCAAGATTGTCCATATAGGAATATATCTAGATAGCCACCTGGAAACCAAGGAAATCCAGCTATGGTTTCAATAGTCATAGTACCGAAAATTAGACTGTAAAGCAAAGGTGTTGTACAGAATTCATATGCCCTCTCATTTAGTTTTCCACCATCTTTCATACTTGAGTAGATAACAAAGAATAATCCTGCTATAATAAAAGTTACAGAAAATTGAATCTTGTGATAGATGTCTATGTACCAAGTTGGATCCACGAAATAGGGAACAGGATTAGAATAGAAGAAACTTACTATCAGAATAGCTGCTATTGGTATAGTGATTATAACAATTCCCCACCATGATCTAGGCATCTTATGTGGATTTTTTCTTTTTCGACCATGATTAATTGATAGAGTTAGAAATACAATAAAGAAAAAGAAACCAGCCATTATCCAGTGTTTAAAGACATAATAATGAATTGTCGTTCCTAAAAGTATCTTCAAGAGAGAATCTGGAATGGATGTGTATTCATAGATACTAGATAATCCTTTCAATATTGGTTCAGGTTCTGCAGCGGTTGACATAATAGATAATGTGTCAACAAGAGTTGCTAGCCACTCTATTATGAAGAAAATAGCAAGGGTTATTTTCAGTACTAACAAAGCTATTGAGAGGATTCTTTTCCAGTCTATTTTTTCCTTTTCAGCCATTTTTAAACACTAATCTGTTGATTGTAAAATTCAAGAATACGATATAACTCAAGTTGATTTTTTAAATTCTTCTGTCATATTCTTTACAAACTCAGGATTAGTAAAAACCTCTATTGCTGTCATTGCTAGTGCTTTTGCTGCGGTTAGCATTGCCTTCTGGCCCTTTTCTGAAATAGATGCTTTAGCAAATTCTCTTGAATGTGCAGCTGTATCCTCTTCTGCGATTGCAATATAAGGATGGATAGTTGGGCATTCGTGACTAACATTGCCTATATCGCTAGATCCTAGACCGCTTCCAGGAGACACAGGTTTTATAGGTTCTCCTAAAGTTTCAAGGTTTTTTAGAAAAGAGTTTCCCAAGGTTATATTTACATTTCTTGATTTGTAAGGCTGTCCCACTCGCTTAAACTCCATCCTTGCTCCTGTGCTTAGAGCTGCTCCTTCAGCGCAGTTTTTCACTTTTTCAATTAATTCCTGACAATAGTTATTTTCAAGTGCTCGAACGTAAAATGAAGCAGCGGCATAATCAGGGACAATGTTTGGTTTCACACCTCCATGTGTAATAATTCCATGTATTCTTGCATCACTTGTTATATGTTGTCGCAGAGCATTGATAGAGTTAAAAGTCTGTATAACTGCATCTAAAGCATTAATTCCTTTTTCAGGGACAGCTGAAGCATGAGCTGATTTACCATAAAATTCTATCGCTATCTCAGTTACTGCTAATCCTTTTCTTCCTACCATCGTATGATTAGATGAAGGGTGGAACATCATAGCAGCATTAACACCATCAAAAAGACCAGCACGAATCATGTAAATTTTTCCTCCTCCTCCCTCTTCAGCAGGTGTTCCCATGAATATTAGTTTTCCTGGTAATTCAGATTTTATTGAAGCTAGAGCTAAAACCGCACCAAGAGCAGACGCAGCAATTAAATTATGACCACATGCATGATCAATCTCTGGTAAAGCATCATATTCCCCTAGAATAGCTACAGTTTGACCTTCAGATTTATCAGGATGAACAGCGTAAATAGCCGTTTCCAAGTCAGCAACACCTAATTTAGTTTCAAATCCAGCGTCTTGAAGTTTATTAGTAAGAAGTTTAGATGCTTTAAATTCTTTAAAAGCAACCTCAGGATTGTTAAAAATCTCTTTGCTAACTTCAAACAATAAATCCTTATTCTTATCTATGTATGAACAAACTTTTTCTTTTAACATAAAACTCTATGTTGCTTATTTTACTAGATTATAAAAATGTGTTTTCGTTTTTATTCATATAATCGTCAAAATCCCAAATAGTGCTACTTGCAAAATGTGTAAAAATCTAGTAAAAGATAATTTGGGCAAATCTTATGCGGAAATTCTATCTAAATGTTTATAAAAGCTCTCTACGGCACTTAACTTGAGTAAGTTGATGGAGCTTGCTAAATACAGTCCTTTTCTTACTTCCACAGAAAAGGAGGTTTTAGGAGGGCAACTAAATCCTGATAATTATAGTACGCTTTATGAGTATTATACTTTTGTAATTGATAATTGGGAATCTATTGATTCAATAAACCTCCCTTCAATTTATCAAGCTATCTTATCTTATGTTTTGATGATATATTTCAATTTTCAAAAATTAGAGGAGTTTTATAGCAAATACTCTACAATAGAAGTTGCAGCAACTTACATGCGCGTATTGACAAGACAAAGTCAAAAAGAGAAAATCGATGAAATCATAAGTAAATTTCCTATAAATAAAATGGAAGACGCACCAATTTTTTCTCAATTGGATTTACTTACTTGGGAAACATATTTCTATATTTATGATCATGATTTCGATAAAGCTAAAGAACTTATTATTACTGCTGAAAATCTGATTAGCAAATTAAAAGAGAATGATGAAGATACTATACTACATAAAAATCAATCTGCCTGGCTCTTCTACATTAAAGCTCTACTCTATGATATTGAGAAAAAAATCCAAGAGTCTTTTGTTGAAATTATTCAAGGAATCAGAATACTGGAAGAGAGTAAAATCTTCGATAGTTTCATTCTTGGGAGTTTATATAATTCATATGGTAGTTCGTTAATGACTGTAGGAGATCCTATAGCAAAAGACAAATTTAAGACGGGATTAAGTTACTTTTCTCAAAATAAGATTGAGAGAGGAATGGCTGTATGTCAAGCTAATATTGCGACATTGTTAATACAAGAAGGTAAATTTGATGAAGCTTTAAACTATTTTTATGATTTTGTAATAATAATGGAGAAATTTCAAGATCAACGAAACATACTTGTGATATTCAACCATATATATTCTTGTTTGAAATCATTAGGTAGAATGAACCAAGCGGAAGAATATCTGAACAAAGCATTCAAACGTATGAGGGAGTACAATCTTGAAAATGATGACATATTCCTTGATGCTTCGGAATTCTATGCAATAGTAGGAAACTTTGAATTAGCAGAAAAACATTTAGAGAAATATTCTGAGATATTAAAAGTAAAAGAAGAGGAAGAGACATTAACAAGGGCAACTTGGTTAATACATAAGGGATTTATTGAGCTAAAAAAGAAAAACATGTATGAATCTGAGCAATATTTACTCGAAGGAATTCAAATTGCAAAAAATAACCTTTTCGCACCATTAAGTTTGCAAGGAATAATATATCTAATTGAATTATTAATTAATAAATACCGAACAGAAGAAGATAACCAATCAAAACAAAATATCATAGATGAGATTGAATTATATAGTCAAGAGTGTGTAATTCTACTTCGAGAATATAAGTCTAATTTTCAAATGGTAAACTACGAACTGCTTTTAGCAACAACATACCTTCTATCAAATAAACTTGAACTTGCTTGGGATGTGCTAACAAGAACATCTCAAGTCTGTAAACAATATAATTTTCAAAATCAGTTAGAAAAAGTTGAAAAAAATATTATAATTGTACAGGAACTTAAATCAGATCAGAAAAAATCTAAATTGCGAAAAGATATAACTCAGATGCGCTCTGATATTGAGCTTTCAATGGTAGATTATTCTGCAAAAGGAGTTAAAGATATTACTATTCTTACTGAATCAGATGAGAAACCACTACTAATATATTTATTAGTTATTCTACCATCTGGTTTGCCTTGTTATTCTTATAATTTCAAGACAGATAGAATTAGTGATAATGAACTTCTGATAGCAGGATTAATAAACGCAATACAAAATTTTAGTTCAGAGATATCCTTGAAGAAGGGAGTTTTTAGAATGTTAGAACACTCTGATTATATAGTATTGCTAGAACCAAGAGATAATTTTTCTATTGCTATGTTTACAGACAGTTTCTCATACGAACTCAAAGAACATGTACTAAACTTTGCAAACAATGTAGAAAATGTCATTGATATTTTAGCTGAGAAGGATTTTGTGAAAGCAGAGGAAGTTGAAGTAATAACAATCAAACTAGACAAGTTGATAAGAGAGATATTTCAATCCGTTGAAATACCTATTCTGAATAAAAACCACAATTGAAACACAGATTTTTTGATTACCATTTTTCTTTCTTTTTATTTTGGCAATGAAGTTTTATTAAGTAGTTAGAAAATACTAATTCTTGAGTTATAAATTTATATACACTATTACTATAGGGCAATAACAATGGAACAAGAGAATGATAGATTTCTACTCTCTGATGAAAAACTTCAAACAATCCAAGATTTACTTAAGGAAAACCAAAGAGATGTCCCAGCTTTTACAGACGAAGGAATATGTGAAGAATTCTATGTTCCTGTCAAAGATGGAGAGTTAAGAGTATTTAACCACAAACCTGAAAAGATTGAAGTTAAAAGACCTATACTCTTTCTGCCTGGTTTTACCGCTAATCCTCTTACTTGGGTAGATTTTCATAAGACACACCAAGGTTTTGCAGAGTATTTTTACATTGAGTCACGCGAAAAAAACTCTAGCAGATTAAAGAAGAGCAAAGAAACTTCATTTACAGTTGATCAATGTGCTCAAGATTTACGAGATGTTATCAAATACCTTGGATTCGCAAATAGAGATTATGTATTACACGGTTCGAGTTATGGAGGAGCTATCGTTTTGCAAAGTCTTATTAGAAGATATATTAATCCACCAACAGCTATTGTTTTTGACCCTATAGCTTTATGGGTTTATGGAGGTCCTATAATACACGCTATAATTCAAATCATTCCACCGAATATATTAGGAAAATTGCGTTTACTTATCACTCGTATAGCATTAAGATCTATGAAAAATAAAGAGCAAAAGAAAAGGATGATAGAATTTATTAAAGGGGGAGATATAATTAAATTTCAAAGAAGTACAAAACAAAACAGGAAATTTAATATCATCGATAAACTGCAAAGAATCGATAATGAAGTTTTCGTTTTTACTGGACCTTTGGACAAATATCACCCTAGAATGGCCTATTATAGTTATGCTAAAGAAATACCAAAAGGAAGATTCTTCTTCATGGAAACAGAAGAAAAACAACGTCAACTCCTTGCTGGGTTAATAGCTACAGCCTTTTCCAAAGTATCAAGTGATGAGGGTGTCCCTCAGATATTACTTCCCTTTGAAATATCCATAGATAGAAGTAAAGGGGAAAAATAACTGATTGAAGTGTATAACTTACTAAAACAATTACCTAACAAAATACCGGATGTTGTTACATCATACAACTTTACGGATAAACAAAGTGAAAATATATCAAAATTACTAGAGTCCCTATTTGGTGTAGGTGAAAAAGAAGATATGCGCTGGTTGAAAGCATTTCACTAAAGATACTCTTCAAGATTTTACTTAAAATAGTCTTCCATTCTATCAAAAGCTTTGTTTATTTCATTTTCA
This sequence comes from Candidatus Heimdallarchaeota archaeon, assembly GCA_023705985.1. GTDB lineage: Archaea > Asgardarchaeota > Heimdallarchaeia > Heimdallarchaeales > Heimdallarchaeaceae > 18H4-34. Next base: position 7,700 of record BPTO01000073.1, read on the forward strand.
GTAACACAAAATGACAATCTTAGATGGCTTTCACCTGTTGGACCGAAAGCTATTCCAGGAGTTGTAGAAACTTTTACTTCTCTTAACATTTTTTTACAGAAAGATGCAGAATCTTTTCCTTCCTCTACAAGTATCCTAGGAAACATCAAGTAAGAACCATCAGGTTTCACATATTGGAAAACTGAATCAAGTTTATCTAATCTTTCACACATTAGATTTCTAGCATTAAGATAGTGGTTCTTAAACTGCGTAACACAGCTCTGGGAACCTTTTAAAGCTGTGAGAGCAGCATATTGTGAAACAACAGGAACGCAAATTGATAGAGGTATGTGAATCTTAGTAATTTGTGATATTATATCTTCATGTGCATGCAAATAGCCTATTCGCCAACCAGTCATTGCATATGTTTTAGTGAAAGTATAGCAACTTATAACATTCTTCGACATTTCTGGAATAGAAGCTATGCTAAAATGTTTAGAACCATCATAAACAAAGTATTCATATGCTTCATCAGTAATGACCATCAAATCATTGCTCAAAGCAACATCAGCTAACTTTCTAAGCTCTTTCTCAGTGAAAGTTGTTCCTGTAGGATTATTAGGAGAGCAGTACATTATTGCTTTAGTTCGAGGAGTTATAGCTTTTTCGACCGCATCAATATCCAATGCATATCCCTCTTTTTCGATCAACGGAACAAGAACAGGTTTACCAGAAGAAATAACGACTTGTTGAATATGTGTTGAATATGTCGGAGTCGGTAAAATCACCTCATCACCAGAATCGATTAGAGCTAAAACTGAACTTACTAACCCCTCAATGGCTCCAACTGTTACAATTATCTGTGATATGTTAGCATCAATATTATTATCACGATCAAGTTTCTTAACAATTTCCTGACGCAGTTCAGGTAAACCTGAGCTAGTAGAATACCCTCCAACAAGCCCTTCTTTTATAGCTTCAATTGCACCTTCTTTGATATGGAGAGGAGTATCAGATGTTGGTTTTGCCCAAGATAAAAAAGCTACATCATCAATCGTACTTGACAATCTTGTCATTTCATGAATAGCTGATCTTGGAATTTGTTGAACACGTCTAGAGAATTTATTATTTTTCATGTTTTATCACAACCAATTGAAAGATTTTAAGAGAACAATTTTAAAGGTTTCGTAAGTTTTTGTCTTTATAATGATACGAACTTTGCTTTTAGATAACAATACATTAAATGTTACTATCTAGATGAACAATCTATTGAAAAAGAATAATAAACATAAAAATAAATGAAAGAAATGAAAGAAATGAAAACTCGTCAACTTTCAAGAATAGAAGCATTGGATCTAGTAATTGGTGCAAAAATTTTAGCTTGTGGAGGAGGAGGGAGTGATACTGATGCAATAAAAAACATTAAAAAAACATATGATGATGGAAGATTCTTTACAATTGGCGATTTATCAAGTTTTAAATCAAAGGATTACATCTGCATAATAGGGATGGTTGGAGGGGGAATCACTGATGAAGATGCTAAGTTAATTGAAAATTTAGATGTCATTCAAAAGAATCCGATGGTTGCAGCTGTAAAGGAATTAGAGAAATTTCTAGACATTAATTTTCAAGGTTTTGTTGCTACAGAGCTTGGACCAAATAACAGTATCATTCCTTTAATGGTAGCTGCTCAAATGGATAAAATAGCTATTGATGGTGATTGTTGTGGTAGAAGTAAACCCAAAATTTCAATAAGCACAACAAAGATAACTGATATTTCTATTTCTCCCTTCTCAATTGTTAATTGTTATGGAGATGTGCAAATTGTAAAAAAATCTGCAGATGATACACGTGGAGAAATTGTAGCAAGAGAAATTGCTAGACTTTCTGGAGGTTCTGTGAGTGTTGCTAGATGCCCTATGACAATCGAAAAAGCAAAAGCAGCTGTTATTCCAGGAACTTTTTCATTGGCAATTAAACTTGGAAACAAAGTGAGAGAAGCAAATGAGAAGAAAGAAAATCCAATCAAAGTAATTAAAAAAACATTACCTGATGCCAAATTCATCTATACAGGTGAAGTAAAAGAATTTTCTCGCGTAGAAGAAGGAGGTTTTACCTCAGGAGAAATAATGCTACGATCTAATGAAACTAAAAATCAATTAAAAATCTGGTATCAAAATGAGTACCTTCTATCTTGGATGAATGACCAACATTATATCACGTGTCCAGATGGATTCTACATAATAGACTCTCAAACAGGATATGGCCTTACTCCCTGGGAAGAAGATTTCGAAGAAGGGAGAGAGGTCACTGTTTTTGTTCGTGATGCTCCTGAAATTTGGAGACAGAAAAAAGGATTAGAGGTTTTTGGACCACAGGTATTTGATGAGAGTTGGTCGGGATATAAGAAGGCAAGCTCATTCTAAGAAGAGCGTTTCAGATAAATTACCTCTGTTTAATTGCTTCTAAATGCGACATAGCTCTTTTTCCCTTTGAAGTTAGAACTAAGATTTTACTATCACTCTCACTAAAAGAACAGTTGCTAGAAAATGCGCAAAATCTACAAGAAAGTGATAATAATCCTCTTCTTGGTGAAAATTTATTTTGAACTTGTTTTGTTGTATCATTAAGTTGCTCTTTAATGTATCCAACACTTATGCAATGATCGATTTTAGATTGTATTAGATCAGTGTCGATACTTAGTTTTAATGCCAATTGTTGATTTGTTATAGCACCTTCACTAAGACTACTTAACAACTTTAGCATCTATATATTCACCATCTTTCTGTAGTTTTTTATCTAACTTTGCTGTAATTGTTCCTTTCTCCTTCTAAGAACTGTAAATCCCTCATATTTTATGGCTAAGAATATTGGTATTGGTGATAAAAATATAATCCATCGTAAGCTAGCTAAAGCAGTCCAATCTTCATAATCTTCTAGTTTTAAAGCATAAGCATTGAATACATCAGTTAGTAGAATAACGATAAATAAGAGTATGAAACCCAAAGCTATTACAATACCAACTGAAAGGTACCCTTTTGCATTCTGCCCCCTAATACAAATGAAGTAACCTGCTAGCCATACTAGACCAACAATAAGAATTGATAGTCCAGGAAAAATTCCAGGAGGGAAAGGAATTGCATTTACCCAATGTTCTTCTAACTCTTTTGTATCAGCATATATCTTAAAAGCACCTAGTACTATTTCAGCTAGAGCTACTATTAAGAAAATAAGACTCCCCAAAAGTAGGGAAGTTTTAATATCTTTTGAAGTATTTTTCAATGTTTCCATTTTTATCACCTATAATCCAAATCCCATTAGAGATCCTATTTGAAAAACTGCGAAAGCGAACAACCAAGCAATAACAGTGCTATAAACCATTGTAAAGATTGTCCATCGCCAACTACCCGTTTCTTTTCTCATTACACCTACGACTGCTGCACAAGGAAAATATAGTAGAGTGAAAACCATTAAACTCAAAGAATTTAAAGCATAGAAACCTCCATCAGCTAAGATAGCAGATTTAATGCCTTCGTCACTTTCACCACCACCAACAATAGTACCTAATGAACCTACAATTAGTTCCTTCGCCACAAAACCAACAATTAGAGCAACAACAATCCTCCAGTCGAATCCAAGTGGTTTGAAGATAGGTTCAAAGAATGTACCAACAGTTGCTAACCATGTATCGGGACCACCATACTCTACACCACCAAAAGGCATTGCTGCTAAAAACCATATAAAAACAACACCTATCAGAATTATTGTTCCTGCTTTTTTCAGGTACATCTTTCCTTTGTCCCACATTGCAACTGTAGCAGATCTTAGCTTTGGTGAGTGGTATGGAGGTAATTCCATAATGAATGGTGCAGATGTACCTTTAAAGAAGGTCTTTCTTAAAAGAAATGCAGTAAGAATTGCAACTACAATTCCCAAAATATATAGGGCAAAAATAACCGTTCCTGCTGTTGCTCCAAAAAATAATCCTGCAAACAAGATAAATACAGGCATTCTTGCACCACAAGACATGAATGGATTTATCAATATTGTAATCATCCTATCTTTATTATTCTTTAAAGATCTAGTACTCATGATAGCTGGTACATTACATCCAAAGCCCAATAGCATTGGTATGAAGGAATGACCGTGTAAACCAAATTTAACCATTAATTTATCCATAACAAATGCTGCACGAGCTAAGTAGCCTGAGTCTTCAAGAATTGATAATATGAAGAACATTGTGAAAATCGGAGGTACAAAAATCAACACTGCACCTAAACCCCCAACAATCCCGTCGCCTAGTAAAGAACCTAACCACTCAATTTGGATGCTTTCAACTAGAAGTCCCGCTAACCAACCAAAAAACATATCTACCAACTCCATAAATGGAACTGCAATAGCAAAAACAAATTGAAATGAACCCCACATAATCATAAGAAAGATTGGTATTCCAAGCCATTTGTGTGTAACAACTCGATCTATTAAATCAGAACGGGTTACTTTAGTTTCAGCTTTCTTCCAAGCCTTTGAGGTAACTTTTGAAATATATTCGTATTTTGAATCAATTATTTCAGCCTCATAATCTTCTTTACTAAAAGAAGTTAGCTCTCCAACAATCTCGCTTTTAACGTTCCAACTCTCCAGAAGTGTAGGAATCTCTGAATTATTTTGGAGAATTTGTGTGGCTAACCATCTTAAATTGAAATCAGAGGGAATTGAGGGTATTGTCTCTAGCATTTTTTGAATTTTCGAAAGTGCGTTTTCAATTTCCTTAGAATATTTGATTCCCATGGGTTTCTGATCCTCTTGATAAACAGATTCAATTGCTTTTTCAAGATCATCAATACCAATTTTTTTGTTAGCAATCATAGGTACTACAGGAATACCTAGCTCTGTCGAGAGTTTTTGTACATCAATTGATGAACCATCTTTCTTTAATAAGTCCATCATGTTTAAAGCTATAACTACTCTAGCACCTAACTCTCTTAGCATTGTAGTTAAATAGAGATTACGTTCTAAATTCGAAGCGTCTACTATTTGTACAACAACTTCTGGATTTCCATTGATAATAAAATCTCTTGCAATTTGTTCATCTAGTGACGAAGCAGATAAAGAGTAAGTTCCTGGTAAATCAGTAATAGAGAGTTCAAAATTGTTAAAACTTCTTTTACCCTCCTTTTTCTCAACAGTAACTCCTGACCAATTACCAATTTTCTGCTTTAAACCTGTTAAAGCATTAAAAAGTGTACTTTTTCCAGTATTAGGGTTGCCTGCCAATGCAATATTAATAGTAATTTTACTACCATCAGAAATATCTTTTACTTTTTTAGTTTTAATAGCCATTTTTCCACCTTTCGTTCACTAGATTCTGTAAGTATTTTCGCTGATATCCCTCTTCCTAAAGCAAAACGAGTCTGTCCAATAGCAATAATAACAGGACCAAAAGAATTTTTGATGATTATTACATCAATTCCCTCACGAAGACCCATCTCATTAATACGATTACGTAAACGAGTTCCACCGCTAATAGAAACGATTCTTACTTTCTTACCTTCAGATACAAATCCGAGGGGCACAAGGATTTCATTGTTCATAGTTTTATTGACCTCTTAAGTTAACATTCAACAATCACCTTGCTTGCTTCTTCCTTCCGGAGAGTCAAATTGTAATTCCTAAATTTGTACTCTATTGGGTCACCAAGAGGAGCTTTTCCAATTACTCTAATTTCTGTATTTCGTGTTAAACCCATTTCCATGAGCTTGCGTCTTAAATCGCCTGATGTACCTATTTTTACTATTTTAGCTACATCTCCAACTTCTAGTTGATCCAATGTAATTTCTTTATCAGTCATTAAATCACTTCAATTAATGTAAAAATTTCGGTAGACCGAATATTAATTTCGGTAGACCGAAAAACCGTCTAGTATATAAATATTGTTCTGTTTTGGGTTATAACCCAAAAGGATTTAAAATAAGGTAGTATTTATAGACTACGAAATACAAAAGTAATAAGCTAACTATAAAAACAAGTAATTCAATATTTATATGTTTAACTCTGGCGAACTCATATGACGACGATTCGAATAGAAGAATACATTGAAACAATTTATATCATTTGTTTAGAAAAAAAAATAGCCAAAGTTAGCGACATAAAGAATAAATTGGGATTAAACAGTCTAGCTACTGTTACAGAAATGGTTCAAAAAATGGAGGAGGAGAAGCTAGTCAATTATAAGAAGCATAGGGGAGTTACTTTAACTAAAAGAGGATTTAAACTGGGTAAACAACTTATAGAGAAGCATAAAACTATTGAAGAGCTTTTTGAAATTATAAATGTTAGAAGTTCAATAGCATCAGATGACGCTTGTTTAGTTGAACACATAATTTCTAAGGAAACAACACAGGCTATAAAAAAATTTGTAGAATTTATTCAGAAAGAGGAGAATGAAGATATTTTAGAAAGGTTAGATGATTACTATTCAAAATCAAGTAAAAAGAGAAAAAGAGAAAATACTAGGTAAAATACTTTTACCCAAATTAATTTGCTCTTTTAATCATTTTTTTGTATGTTTATGCAATGAATCAAAAAATAGAGAAAAATGTTTTATAAGAAAAGTGATTTAATTGCTACAATGATGATTAAAGATCTATATCGGCTTAATATGAAAGACGTTTTACGAGCTGCAAATGTTCATACAAGAGCGTTTCATAATTATCCCTTAGTTTGTCTTATGTATCCTAATAATGAAGAAAGAAAAAAACTATCTCCTTATCTTTGGAGAGTTCTCATACGCGATGGTATAAGATATGGTGAAGTTTATGCACCCACTAGCAAATTGGAAGGAGTTGCTAAATGGTTACCACCTAATAGAGAACACATTGGAATTTGGCGTTCTATTAGAAGTGGAGCTCTCATTATGGCAATGAAAAGAGCAAATTAATTTGGGTA
>BPTO01000074.1 GCA_023705985.1 Candidatus Heimdallarchaeota archaeon
GTTAAGGCCACGTGATTGAATTTCAGACGTGTGCTCTTCCGATCTCAATTATTTATTTCACCTTTTTGCATACAGCTGGAATCAGCTGACAATTTAACCTTTTGTTTTGTCATAAAACCAAACAGTATTTACTCTTTTATAAATTATTTCTAATGACAGTGTTTTTTTCTTATGAAATTTTTAAGCGTAAAGGTTAAATTTGCTTCCTTCCTTCTTTCAATAACTCCGCTAAAAAGGTGAAATAAATAATTGAAATTTAAAAGTAAAAGCACGAAGATATTATTGCTCTCAACAGCATTTATATTATTTATAATTAGTCAAGTCACAATTACTGTTTATTCGCACGAGAATTCAAGCTCACGAATAATTAACAAACTGAACTTTGTAACTCATGAACCTTTAATTATTGTACAAGACAGTGATTTTGAGGTCTTTCTTGGTTCAGGAACAATAGACGATCCCTATATTATTGAGGGTTATAATTTCACAAACACAGGTTTTTATGGCGTATATATAGAAGGAACAACGAAGTTTTTTATTATAAGGAATTGTTATTTCTCCTTAAGTTATTATGGAATTGTAGTGAATGCAACAAGCCCCTCGAATACCAGAATTGAACAGAATGTCTTTTGGGATTGTGTTGCTGGAATTGTGAATCAAGAATCTTCTCTCTCAATTATAGAAGAAAATGAATGTTATGATTGTACAGATGGCATTCTAATTCTTAGTTCGTTATACTGTGAAGTAAAACTCAATCTTGTCATGAATAACTATAAAGGAATAGAGATAATTGATTCTGCTCAAACAAATGTTTTGCATAACTATGCAGGTAACAATGAATATGGAATATATGTTGTGCAATCTGATTTTTCTACTTTCGAAAATAATACCTGCGAATACAGCAAATTTCATGGCATTTTAATTGATAATAGCTATATGTGTGAAGTAATAAATAACATATGTTCAAATAACAGAATGGGTATTTATTCTACATCGAGTTCTGCTTTGAATGTTGAAAATAACACTTGTTTTGATAACTTGGAAGGGATACGTGTGATTACTTCTGAAGCGCGTATTTTCAATAACACAAGTAATAGCAATGCAGGAGGTATCACTCTTATAGGTTCAGACCATGAAGTTTTCAATAACACTATTTGTGAAAACATTCAAGGAATGATGATCGAAGCAAGTACATCTGAATTCTATTTCAACAAATTCTATCAAAATGATGAATACGCTATTACATGCCTTTCTGTATCAGAAGAAAACTCTATCCATCATAACTTTTTCATTGATAACAATATCGATGGTGAATCGCAAGCAAAGGATGAAGGTACTGCTAATGTTTGGTTTGAAGAAGATAAGGAAGAAGGAAATTACTGGTCTGATATTGGAGACACGCACGAGTATTACATCAATGGAACAGCGGAATCTATTGATTTATATGCCCTAAATGAAAAACTCGAAAAAACATACTCCACACCTTTTTATTTGTCTGTTCTTTTACCTGTTTTAGTTTTGGTTTATATTAGAATAAGAAAATCAAAAATAAAATAATACTAATCTCTTTTCTTTCTTTTATTCTATTTTGGAAAAATCTTTGCTGATCATTTTTTATTTCGTAAAAACTGAAATGTTATGAGGTTATACATCTTAAAAGCGACTATGATAGCAAGTATAACTGCTAAAACAGCAAAACCTAAAGCTAAAACGATTGGAAAAACCATAATCCCTATTATTACACCAAAAGTAATTTTTAATATTCCCACTAGACTCATGAGTTGTAGCATTCACACTGGTTTATATAATTATGCTATCAAAAATTAACATACCTATAACATGACTGTAGGACTAAATAAAACTTTGAGAAAAAACTAACAATTTATTTAGCTCTTTTTTGCTCTCCAATCATCTTAGCTGCAGTTAACTTCCTTCTCAAACGTATATTCGATATTCTCCTGTTTAAACCTTTTATACCCACAGTAAAGAGGATTATAACTATACCGAAAAATCCCATTGTTATAAACATTGATACTAATGAAGGAATAAAGATTGGACCAGCCATTAATATATCTCCAAAAAATAAAATCTTCAAACGTTTTTAAATGTATGGTTGCATATTCTTTGGAGTTTTTAATAACTGAAATTCTAAACACTAAAATTTATGGTTTCGTCTGTTTTAATTTCTGAGGATTTAGTCATTCTTTTCCATCTTTTAGCTAATTCTACAAAAGCTCTTTCACTTTCATTGTCAAACTCAAAATCTCTCTCTTTTTGGAAATTGAAAAACTCTAGTGAATCCTTCTTTTTCTGAAGTTTAACCTCAATTCTACCAATCAAATCACCCTCATATAGAAGTGGGTAAACATAATATCCCCATCTTCTCTGCTTAACAGGTTTATAGACTTCCCAGATGTATTCAAAGTTAAAGATAGTTTCTGTCACTTTTCTATCCCATATCAATGGATCAAGAGGGGCTATAGCTCTCAAATTCTTGTCGAATTTCAAATCTATCATTTTTTCCCATTTTTCAGGTATAACAAAAACAGTTTTTGTTCCTTTTAATCTGACAAGATGCGGAGATTCAGAATCTACTAGGTTAAACCATTCCTTCTGCACTTTCTGAGTTTTCTTGAAAATGATTTTGTCAGCTTTTGAGGAAATTGAACCAACATGTATAACAGGATAGCTTTTCATTTTTATTTTGAAAATTTTGTGTTTATACTCTTCATCTGAATATTCTGTATATTTTAATGATTCTCTTTCTATGTAAGTGTTCATTAAATCGTATGATTTCCGGAAATTGTTATCTCTTTTAACAACAGCAATTTTACCTAATAGCCATAAAAATTCAAGAGCTGCTCCTGCAAGTCTATTAGATTTCCATACTAAAAATTTAGGATCTGCTTTCCCTAATTCAATAAGATCTGAACTGGATGTTAACCCATTTTTTTTAATGTAGGTTAAGGTTTTAGAAAATATTTCCAGCTTTTCAGATTTTAATTGTATGTAAACTTTTCTATAATAGGGATGCAAGGATTCTTCATTCATTCTAGGGTAATAGATTGGGAAATATTTTGTGTTAACAGCACATAAATTCGGATCATAAACCTCGAAAACTAGTTTTTTTGGATACATAATCTTTTCAAATGATCCCATCTCATAGTTTTCAATCCTAGAGGCAAAAAACAAATCATGGTTCCTCCCAGCTGGATTAAGGGGATCTAACTGTACCTTAGCCTGTTCATTAAAAACATGTTCAATGTCTTCAACTCCCTTTCCTTGCCATTTATGAAGATGAGTTCCAACTATCGCTATATTTTTCAATTCTTTAGTGGAAATTTCAGTTAATTGCATGGTCATCGTTGCACCTAATTTACCCAGACTTAACCAGTAAAAGCGTTATTATATTCAAGAAGTATTTTTTCCCTTTATAATGGTGTCTGAATCATCTATCTTGAGGTAAACTTTTTGTTTATTACCTTCTAGAACAAGCTTCCCTACCTTATTTATCCCAAGGCAGAAATACTCATTATTATCATCTAATTTGAGTCTTTTCTTAAAATATGTGCATTTTTTATTATATTCTTTAATAATATTTGAAAATTTATTTTTTTGTATTAACAATAAGATAGAGTGTAATTGATCATAAATATGTAATGCTAACTCCTTGTTAGAAATCCCAAGTTTTAGGATATCTTGCATTGATATTACAAATTCACGAATTGCAGGAGGGAAATCACTGTTTCTTATATTTGTGTTAAGTCCAATTCCTACAAGCAGAAAAAACTGATTTCCAGATATATATTCAAGTAAAATACCACCTAGTTTTTTATTACTCCAGAAGATATCATTTGGCCATTTTATATCCGCTTCAATTTTGTATAATTGCTTGAGAACCCTAACTACAGCAATATTAGCACCATAATGAAAAAAAGTTAACTGTTCTTTCGAAAGAGCTTTTGTTAACGGAATAGCATATGTTCCCCAAAGTCCTCCTTTAGGGGAATGCCATACAGGTTCATTTCTTCCTCTCCCTTCTGTTTGTTCTTCTGCTAGGATTAATACAGGTTTTTTGTCAATTATTTTCGTATGATTAAAAGCAACATCCATTGTAGACTTCACAGATGTATAGTAAACTACATGTACTGAATGTCGAGTATATGGCATTAGAGCTGGATTTTTTTCAGTAGTATATATAATTTCTTTTATTCTACATTCATATAAAGAGAATATTCTTTTTATTGACTGTTTGTTTCACTATAAGCAATGCAAGAGAGAGCAAATAATATCGTACCTTCAGATAGTGATTCCAAGTTTAGAAAGTTGACTTTACTAAGAGAAAAAAGTAAGGTTAGCGGGGGAAAAGACAAAATTTTGAGTCAACACAATAAAGGTAAACTTACTGCTAGAGAAAGAATAGATTTACTTATTGATGAGGATTCTTTCGTTGAGATAGATGAGCTTGTAATCCATCAGAAATCTGGATTTAATATGCAAAAAAATCGTCCCATAGGGGATGGTGTAATTATTGGTTATGGTACTATTTCTGGGAGGCAAGTCTTTTTGTATAGCCAAGATTTTACCGTTTTTGGAGGAAGTCTTGGAAACGCTCATGCTAAAAAGATTTGTAAAATAATGGATTTAGCGTTTAAAAATGGTTGTCCTGTGATTGGGATTCTAGATTCCGGAGGTGCAAGAATTCAGGAAGGCATAGATTCCTTAGCAGGATATGGTGATATATTTTATAGAAATGTAAAAGCTTCAGGAGTTATACCCCAAATTTCCGTTATTCTGGGTCCTTGTGCAGGGGGAGCAGTATACTCACCCGCATTAACTGATTTTATTCTAATGAATCAAACTAATTCTTTCATGTTTGTGACAGGGCCAGAAGTTGTAAAAGCTGTTACAGGAGAAGATGTTACTTTCTATGAATTAGGAGGAAGTGATGTACATAGTTCTCAATCAGGTGTGTGTCATCAAGTTGGTGAAACTGAAGAAGAAACACTTGATTTGACAAAAAAACTACTCTCTTATATTCCTTCTAACAATCTAGATGAACCTCCAAGTTCTACAGGGAAAATATCTACAATATCTCTAAAAAATCAATCAAAAATTATCCCTGAAAAGGATAATGAACCCTATGATATGAAAAAGATTATTGAAACTACTGTTGATTCTGAATCATTTTTTGAACTTCAAAGTAATTGGGCTAAAAATATGATAGTTGGTTTTGGTAGGCTAAATGGCAGCTCTATAGGTTTAATAGCTAATCAACCGTTGTTTTTAGGTGGTGCAATAGATTCTCACGCTTCAGATAAAGCTGCTCGCTTTATACGTTTTTGTGATTCTTTTAATTTGCCTATTATAACATTTGTAGATGTTCCTGGTTTTTTGCCTGGAATAAAACAAGAACACGATGGGATCATACGACATGGTGCTAAGCTTCTTTATGCATATTCAGAAGCAACAATTCCAAAGATTTCAGTAATTATTCGAAAAGCTTACGGTGGAGCTTACATAGTTATGAGCTCAAAGCATCTAGGCTGTGATATCAATTTTGCTTGGCCTACAGCTGAAATTGCTGTTATGGGTGCAGAAGGAGCATGTAAAATACTCTATCGTCAGAAATTGAAGACTTCTGAAAATCCAGAAGCTGTTTTATCAGATTTCATTACTGATTACAAGAATGAATTCTCTAATCCTTACAAAGCTGCAGAGTTGGGTTATGTCGATAAAGTGATTCTTCCTGAGGAAACTAGGAGAGAAATATCTGCTGCACTTCAAATGCTTCAGAATAAAAGAGAAAGAACCCCTAGTCGAAAGCACGGTATAATGCCAGTTTAGAGGTGTTAACATGAAAAAGACTGAAGAACTAAAAAAACAACTAGATTTAAAATTTCCCATATGGGGTTATTCACCTAAAGGATTAGTTGATCCACAATTAGCAATAGATCTTTCTAATCTAGGTGGAGTAGGACTTATCGATTTAGAGAATCTTGAAGAGGGAGACATTAAGAATATTTTGACTAAATGCTATAATAATATCACAAGGAAAAATTTGTGGGGTATTAGAGTTTCATCCAAAAACCAATTAATTCATTTAGAAGAGATTGATAAAATCCCTATTGTTATTATTGGATTACAAATTGAGGATATTGATATTCAAGTATTACGTGAAAAGTGCCAATATGTTATTGCAGAAGTTATAAGCTTACATGACGCTAAAAATAAGGATCATTGGGCAGATTTCTTTTTAGTTAAAGGTAAAGAATCTGGAGGTTTGATAGGTGAAACAACTTCTTTTATTCAGATTCAGTCTTTTTATGAAGCTGGCTATCCTTTTCTTATCCAAGGAGGTTTTGGTGTTTATAACGCCATATCTGCTCTAATGGGTGGTTCAATAGGAATTGTTTATGAGAGTCAGCTTTATTTGCTTCCTGAGTGTCCATTAGACGAGAATATCAAAAAATACTTGGAAGATTTAGACGAAAATGATTCATACATTGTTGGTGAATCATTTAACACAAAATATCGTTTAGCAGGAAAAATTGCAAATAAGAGTATTCGAAACATCAAGGAAATCGAGAAAAATCAACTATCTCAACTAGATGAAGAGCAATTCTTTAACCAATTAAAAAAGATGTCAAAAGGGCATAGATTCTTTCAAGAAGAAGAAATAAAAGATGCATTTTTACCTTTAGATTGTGGAATAGGTTTTGCTCAATATATTAAAGATAAATTTGGAAATCTTGAAGGATTCTTATATGGATTATATTCAATTATTGGAACTCAAATAGCAAATGTGAGAGCAAATTGGCCTTTTAGTAAAAATTCTGACTTCGCAAAAAACTTTGAAATTGAAATTCCTGTTATCCAAGGACCAATGGCTAATATTTCAGATAATGTTGATTTTGCAAACAAAATCTCTGATAATGGAGCTCTACCTATAATTGCTCTAGGTGGATTGTTAAAGGAAGAAGTGCAAGAGTTATTTGAAACATCAGTCTCTAAATTGCAAAATATTCGTTATGGTTGCGGAATAATAGGTTTAGAAGCAATAAAAGAAAGAAGGGAGGATCAGCTTAAAATAATGCAAGAGTACAAACCAGATTATGTATTAATTGCAGCAGGAACTATAGATTTAGCTTTAAAAGTAGCACAACTAGGTTTCAAAACTCTTTTTCATACTCCTGCACTATCAATGTTCAAAGAAGCGATTAAGAATGAAATAGACAACCTAATTCTAGAAGGATCAGAGTGTGGGGGTCATATAGGAATTTCAACTTCCTTCATATTATGGGAAAAGATATTGGAATATCTTGATACACAGAGGAGTCAAATAAAGCAAAAACTAAATCTTATTTTCGCTGGAGGTATTAGCGATTCATTAAGCACAGTAATGGTTGCTGGAATGATAGGAAAACATCTAGACCTTATCAATCCTGGTATTCAAATGGGAACAGCTTATTTGCTAACAGAAGAGATTGTTTCAACAAGAGCTTTATCCGCAAAGTATCAGGAAACTTTGCTTAACACAAAGCAGACTAAAGTTATTGGAGCTTCTGTTAATACAAGAGCAAGAGTTGCTTCATCTCCTTTTGTTGAATCTACTCTAGAAAAAGAGATGTCGAGAGTAAAAATAGGACTGAGAATAGCGGAAAGAAAAGCGCTATATGAAAAAGACAACTTAGGAGCTCTAAGAATAGCTTCAAAAGCAGAAAAGTGGAATACAGACCATAGACCAGGTTCTATTTCAACAACTCAATTCATATCTGTCTCTGAAAATGAACAAGAAGAACATGGTTGCTTTATGACTGGAAACATTGTTACAATTAAAAGGAATGTAAATAGAATATCAGATATACACTATAGCGTTATTGAAGGAGGGGAAGGGTATGCAAAACAGGTTTTCAACATTCTATCATTACCTGATTTAGATGTAAAACCCAGTACAGTTCAAGAACCAGTCTTAGAGCTAGAAACTGTTGACAGGATTGCTATTGTAGGAATGGGTTGTGTGTTTCCTGATGCTTTGAATATAGACGAATTCTGGAACAATATTATAACAAAACGCTATTCTATTACCGAGATTCCGAAAGATAGTTGGGATCCAGCAATCTATTTTGATAAAAATATTGAAGCCACTGATAAAACTTACGCAAAAATCGGAGCTTTTGTTAAGAAATTTAAATTTAATTCTATTAAATATAGGATTCCTCCTACTATAGCTGATAGAATGGATTCTGTTCAAAAATGGTCTTTAGATGCTTCAAAACAAGCTCTAGAAGATGCTGGGATCCCAACAAACGGAAAAACAAGACTGAATATTGCTATTATTGTTGGAAACGCTCTTGGGGGGGAAATCCAAAGAGATAATAATAAACGATTATTCTTTCCAGAAGTAGTTAAAGATATAAGAAATAATCCAATCTTTCAGAACCTTGAGACTGAAAAACAAGATTTATTCATAAATGATCTGGAGAAATCTTTTCTAAGTAAATATCTTGAAATAACAGAAGATACTATGCCTGGGGAGCTTTCAAATGTTATAGCTGGACGAATTGCAAATGTTTTCAATCTTACAGGTAAGTCTATGACTACAGATGCTGCGTGTGCTTCAAGTATTGCTGCAGTTGATACAGCTGTAAACGGTCTTTTGGCTAAAAACTATGATGTTGTTCTTGTAGGTGGAGCAGATAGGTCAATGGACATAACATCATATGTTAAATTCAGTAAAATCAGAGCATTATCCGCTACAGGCTCTAGACCTTTTGACGCAAAAGCTGATGGTTTCGTTATGGGAGAGGGAGCAGGTTTTATGGTTTTGAAAAGATTATCAGATGCAATTAAAGATGGAGACAAAATTTATTCTATTATCTCTAGTATAGGTTCCTCTTCTGATGGAAAAGGTAAAAGTATTACTGCTCCTAACCCAGAAGGACAAAAACAAGCTATTTTAATGGCTATCGAGAAAGCTAAGATAACTCTTAATGATATCGATTATATTGAAGCTCATGGCACTTCAACAATAGTTGGAGATCAAGCTGAATTGCTTGTTCTAGAAGATATATTTTCAAAAGCTACAAGAACTAAGAAAATAGCTGTTGGTTCCATTAAAAGTCAAATAGGACATATGAAAAGCGCAGCAGGTATTGCCTCTCTTATTAAGACTGTATTGGGTTTATACAAGAAGAAACTTCTTCCTTCTGTTAATGTAAATGAATTGAATCCGAACGTTAATTGGGAAAAGTCATTACTTTATGTTAATACAGAATTCAAAGAATGGGATATTGAAAATGTCCAGATCAGAAGAGCTGGAGTTTCAGCTTTTGGATTTGGAGGAGCTAATTACCATTCAATACTTGAAGAATATTCACCAAAGAAGGCAAGTTATTTTACAGAAGAAAAAAGAATACAGCTTGAAGCTTCCCAGATACTCTCTCCACAACTGGATATGAAACAAGATATAACAACAGGTCAAATCTGTTTCTTATTTACAGGACAAGGAAGTCAATATTTAGGGATGATAAACGAACTTTATAATGAATTTAGTTCTGTTAAGAAAATAATCAATAATGCAGAAAATATCTGCCAGAATTTTGGTCAATTTAATTTGAAAGAAATCCTATTTGGGTCTGAACATCTGTCTAAAGATGAAAATGAAGCAAGACTTAGAGACACAAAGTATACCCAACCAGCATTGTTTGTAGTAGAAATAGCTCTATTTGAATTTCTTAAAGAAAAAGGAATATCGCCTTCAAAAGTTGCTGGTCATAGTCTTGGTGAATATTCTGCTCTTGTTGCAGCAGATGTTATAACTTTTCAAGATGGTTTAAAGGCTGTAATAGCACGTGGAAGAGCTATGGGAACAGCTGCTGAAAGAATAAAAGGCGCGATGGCTGCTATATTTACATCTGCTCCTGAAGTGAGAGAAGTAGTAGATAATATTTCTGATTTTTATGTAACAATTGCTAACTATAATTCAACCACTCAAACTGTAATTAGTGGAGAAGAAAAAGGAATAGACAAAGCTATAGAATTATTCACACTCAAAGGAATAAGTGCGAAAAAGTTAAACGTTTCAACAGCTTTTCATTCAAAAATTGTTAAAGAGGCTGAGAAAGGGTTGGAAAATCTTCTTTCTTCTTTGGATTACAACAAACCTTCTATTCCGGTTTATTGTAATGTTACAGGGAAGAAACACTCTGAAAATCCTGAAGAAATCAGATCTCTGCTTCTTCAACAAATCAGCTCTTCAGTAAAATGGATAGATGAAATTAGAAACATGCAAGAAGATGGGGGAAGAATTTTTGTTGAAATTGGACCTAGAAGAGCGTTAGCCAATTTTGCTCAAGATATATTAAAAGAACAGACAAATGTTCATTTCTTCTCTTTACTATCACCAAAAGAAAGTGAAATTGAAAAAACTACTAGAACTGTGAAGAAGATACTCGAGATAGTTAATCAACAGAAGAAAACAAGAGTAGAAACAGGCTTTGAAAGAGATCAGATATCATCATTTGGAATTCTAGATGATGACATTGAATTTAAAGAACTTGCTTCTAATCCTCATTTTAGTGATTATTTAAGAGAGCACAAAAACCTAATCAAATCTTTTGTTATGCAAAGTTTCGAGTTATACGATACAAAATATAGCGAAGCTCTAGATGTATTGAAAAGGCATAAGGCACTAAAAATTAATACAGGTTTAATAGGTGTTACTGGAGTTGGGATAGGAATACCAGGTAAAGCAAATAGAATTTTTGATGATCAGAATATTGATCGTATACTTTCAGGAGAAAATCTCATTGATTCAGTTGATTATCAGACAAAACAAAAAATCCTAGATAAGAACATTATACGACTGGTAAAATCACCAGATGGTACAGGTACTTTTGAGAATATAGATGATATATCCAAGGTGATTAATTTAGCAGGACAGCTTGGAAGTTTTAATCCTGAAAAAGAGTATAATATCAATCCAAAACTTCTAAACGCTCTTGATTCAACTTTTCAACTCGCAATTGGTGCTGGTTTTGAAGCACTAAGAGATGCAGGAATTCCATTAGTAAAAACAGAAATTATGACAACTACAGGTAGAGTAATACAAGGAGACTGGGCTCTGCCAGAAGATTTAAGGGAAGATACAGGAATCATCTTTGCTTCAGCTTTCCCAGGTTATGACAATCTCATAAAGGAAATTTCTAATCACTTGATTTCCGTTTTTGAAGAAAAAAACAGAAAAGAAATCGAGAAAGTTTTAGATTTATTAAGTGGTGAAATTGGTAATGTGCTTGTTAAAGAAGAGTTAAGAAAATGGTATAATGAAAATCTTCAATATATAACCAACAATGATAACAAAAGACAGTTTAGTAGAGATTTTATATACAAGATATTATCGATGGGTCATTCTCAATTCGCACAATTAATTAAAGCTAAGGGACCTAATACTCAAATAAATTCAGCCTGTGCTTCAACTACACAAGCTATTGGAGTCGCTGAAGACTGGATAAGGAATGGAAGATGTAAGAGAGTTATTGTTATTGCTGCAGATAATGCTTCGAGCCCAGATCTTTTACCATGGATAGGTGCAGGTTTTCTAGCTGCAGGAGGTGTTTCAACAAAGACACTAGTTGAAGAAGCAGCACTACCTTTTGGAAAGAATAGACACGGTTTATTAATAGGTGCAGCTGCTGCAGGTCTAATAATTGAAAGCTCTGAATCGTTTGAAAAAAGAGGAGTTAAGCCAATTGTAGACCTTCTTGGTACATTTTTCTCCAACAATGCTTTTCATGGATCTAGACTTGATGTTGATCAAATTTACAAAGAAATGGAAAAGTTTGTTGTCAAAATGGAGAATGTACACAACATTTCACGAAAAGAAATTGCTAAGAATGGTATGTTTGTGTCACACGAAACATATACTCCAGCAAGGGGAGGTTCAGCTGAAGCAGAAATTGTAACTCTAGAACGTGTTTTTGGAGAGGATGCATATGATATGACTATCATAAACACAAAAGGGTTTACAGGGCATGCTATGGGTGCTGGATTAGAAGAGTGTATTGCTATCAAATCCATGGAGAAAGGAAAATTACCCCCAATTGCTAATCTAAAAGAAATAGATCCTGCATTTACTAAATTTAAATTCTCGAAAGGGGAAGAAGAAAGGAAAAAATATGCAGTAAAGTTTGCAGCTGGTTTTGGATCTCAACTAGCCTTTGCTCTATTTAGACTTAACAGTTACAAAGATCGATTCATATCAAAAGAATATGATAATTGGTTAAGCTCTCTCGGTGGAAACAAGACAAAGCTTCATCTTGAGGGACGTGTATTGAGATTAAAAACTGTTTCCCACCCTTCTAGTGCTGAAGTTATCCCAATTAAACCAAAGCCAATTACAACGCATGTTGCTAATCAACAAGTTATGACAGATATCATTACTATCATTTCTAAAACAACAGGTTATGATACTGATTCTATCGAAGTGGAAATGGATCTCGAAGAGGATTTAGGTATTGATACAATCAAACAAGCAGAGATTTTTGGTGAAATTAGAGATAAATTCAACATAGAAATGTCTGAAGATTTAAGTTTAGCAGAATATCGAACTGTAGAGGATATTGCATCTTTTGTTAATGAAAATCTTGGGACTGAGAAAGCAATTTTACCAACTAAAGTCATTGAAAAAATGCAAGAATCATCTAATATCGATGTAGACATTGTAGACATTATATCTAAAATAACTGGTTATGAACCTGATGTTATAGATCTAGAGATGGATCTCGAAGAAGATTTAGGTATTGATACAATTAAACAAGTGGAGATATTTGGCGAAATTAGAGATAAATTCAGCATAGAAATGTCTGAAGATTTAAGTTTGTCAGAATACCGAACAGTAAAGGAAATTGTAGGATACGTCAATAATCATCTTCAAGGAGACAAACAAGTTTTAACTACGGAAGTAGCTACGGAAGTAGCTACGGAAGTAACGGAGGAAAAACAAGAATCATCTAATATTGATATAGAAATCGTAAAAATTATATCAAAAATAACTGGTTACGAACCAAATGATATAGATTTAGAGATGGATCTCGAAGAGGATTTAGGTATTGATACAATCAAACAAGTGGAGATTTTTGGTGAGGTTAGAAACGTATTTGGTTTTGAAATCTCTGATGATGAAAACATTGGAGATATTAGAACAATAACTGATATAAGAAAATTTGTTGATGCAAATCTTACCGTCATAACCCAAACACCAAAGGAGGTTATAATAGAAACGAAAGAAGAGTCTTTAGAAAGTGAAATTAGTGCAAGAGAAGTATCTCCTGTTCAGATTTCATTAGATAAAGAAACAGCTGAAGTTGTTCAACTAGCATCATCTAAAATATTAATTATAGATTTTAGCTCTAATATTACAAAAGAGTTGTTAAAAGAGCTAAACCAACAAAACTGTAGATTCGATTCAATTGGTATTTCAAACTTCAAATTGGAGGAAGTAGAAAATAAGGATTATGATTTAATCCTGTTAACCCCACCAAATCTTGCATCTTCGGCTGGACTTATTGATCAACAATATTTCGAGCAATTATTCATACTCTTCCAAGCTTTGGAGATTTCTCAGAAACTAAAAATAGCTGTTATCTCTACAGAAGAGATGTTCGGTCTATATGAAAATGCAGTACCTGTTTCAGGAGGAATTTCAGGTTTCGTGAAAACATTAGGTTTTGAATTTGATATTAAAGTAAAACACATTTATTCATCATCTATTAAAAAAATACTGCTTGAACTAGAATACTGGGATGATTATAAGGAAATAGCGTACAAAGATTCTAAGCGATTCACATTACAAAATATTCAAAAGCTAAACCTCAACACTATTACAGAGAAAAATCAAATTACAAATGAAGACTTGATTCTTGTACTTGGAGGAGGAAGAGGAATCACTTTTGAGTGCATTAAGAGATTGTGCCAGAAATCTAAACCTAAATTAGCCCTGTTTGGTATTGAAAAGATACCAGAAGACATGGATGAAGTTGTTTGGTACTCTGATGAAATATTAAAAGTAAAAAAGCAAGAATTGAAAGTAGAACTGCAAAGTAAACATGAAAAAGTAACACCTGTTATTCTAGAACGGGAATGGCAAAGATTCTTGAGTCAAATTGAAGTTGCAAAGAACATGCTATATCTTTATGAACAAGATATTGAAGCCAACTTCTATTCTGTAGATGTTAGGAATGTTAACTCTATAAAAGAAGCTTTAGAACAAGTGAAAAAAGACTTTGACATACCAATAACAGTATTAGTTCATGCAGCAGGGTTGGAGGAATCTAAGTCATTCAAGAAGAAAAAGATTGAGAAATCAAGAGTAATTGTTTCTGTAAAAGTTGAAGGAATATGGAATGTACTCAATAATATTGATCAAACTCAACTAAAGAGAGTTATTTGTTTTTCATCAATAGCTGGAAGATTCGGAAATACAGGGCAAATCGACTATTCATTTGCGAATGGGTACCTATCAAGAATGTGTTGGATGCTAAGCCAGAAGAGAATACCTTCTTTAGCTATTAACTGGTCTGCTTGGGCTGATATTGGAATGGCTACAAAAGGATC
>BPTO01000075.1 GCA_023705985.1 Candidatus Heimdallarchaeota archaeon
ATATAAACCAAGAAGAACCTGTAGTGATCCCCATTCCTCCTCAGGACTCCTTCTTAGATTATAAATTAAAAAGAGATTATCTAAGATCAGGAATTAATTTAGCTAAACGTGAAGGAGCCACATGGACCAATTCCTGGGATATCAAGATAACAGGGAATATTCCTATAAAAGCTGGTGCTTCTAGTTCTTCAGCTTTTGTTGTAGCTTGGTTAACTTTCCTTTTTCATGCTGCAAATAAGGAAATATCAAGTGAACGTCTTGCTACATTAGGTTTTCTTGCTGAAGTGGTGGAATTTAATGAGTTTGGAGGACATATGGATCAGTTCACTTCATCTTTTGGGAATATTGTTTATGTCGAATCGCGTCCTTCATTTAAAGCAACTTCGCTATTTAGCAATCTAGAAGGATTTGTACTTGCTAATTCTGGGATAGAAAAAGAAACTCTTAGAGATTTATATAAAGTCAAGACTCTTGCTCTATCTTCATTTAAAAGTATTAGAGAGTCTTTGGCTGATTTTAATCGTTTTACAACACCACTAGAGAAAGTACAACCTTTTCTGTCATCACTATCTTCGGAAGAGCAAAAAGCTCTGGAAGGACAACTAGTTAATCGAGATATAACACAAGAAGCTCTAAAATTATTCAATACTAAGAAATTCAATCATATACAATTTGGAAAATTGTTATCTAAACACCATAAAATTCTTACTGAAAAAATAGGTGTGTCAGTACCCACAATAGATCGAATGGTAGATATAGCTATTAATGCTGGAGCATTAGGTTCTAAAATCAATGGAAGTGGATTTGGAGGGACGATGTATGCTTATGCTCCAAAAAAGCAAATAGAGGTACATGAAGCACTTTCAGATTCAGGTTTTGAGAGTTGGGTTTTAGACATAAGCTCGGGAGCAGAAATAGTAGAAAAAGATATTTATTAATGATTGTCGTGTAGTTGTCAGTAATCTAATTAATATCGTCATTTCCTCTTTTTGTACATAGCTACGAAAACAACAGTACCAAGAGCACCAAAAATAACGAATATTGATACCGATACAACAAAGATTGATGCTCTTTTCTTATTCTAGTTTCTCTCAATAATCCTTCAATCTCTATTATTTAGCAATATAGATGAGAAAAGTTTTTATTTTTTGTATTAATTTATTTAGAAGGAAGGTGATTAAATGAGAGGATTATGTAGTCCCTCTACGGGAAGACTATGGAGTGCCCCCTTTATTATAATTATAGGAAGTATCTTGGTTATTTTCAACCCTGAATATGGTGGTGCAATAATTGCTGCAGGAGTTCTACTGACCATATGGCTAGTTGTAAGACTAGTTCAAGAAAAAAGAGAAAAACAATCTCATCATATACTTACAGGAGGACAAACACTTTATGAAGAACCAGACTATCAACAGCAAAACCAATATCAACCTATTCAACAACCTGTTACACAAGCTGTTTCTACTAGCCAGTCAACGGAAAAAAAATACTGCTCTAAATGTGGAGCAGCAAACCAAACAACTGATAAATTTTGTTACAACTGTGGTAACGCAATATAGAGAAAAGGAAAAAGTTCACTCATTCAGAAAGTTATTTTTTCTTTTCATTTCCTCTTCTTCTAATAATAACGTTAATTAGGATTATTAAAGAGAATATTGCCATGATAGCATTTTGACCTCTTGTTCCAATAGTAGAACTTTCACTCGTTTCAATTGTACTAAAAGTTGTTTCTGAGGACGTTGGAGTAGTTTCTGTAGTTGTTTCTGTAGTTGTTGTTGGTAAATCTATTTCAAAACCAGCAGCTATCAACCACTCTTCAGCTTTTGTGATATTATGCGAATATTTAATGGGGAAATCTGTATAATAATAATATTGAATTGGGATGATAGGACTGTTGGAAATTAGACTTCCACCATCAAAGAGCATTTGGTTTATCTCTTCTCGATCAATAGCATAACAGATAGCTTTCCTTATTGCAACTCCTTTAGTGTAATTTGTCTTTCCTTCAGCTTCCAAATACTCATAATTGAAATCTCCACCAACAAAAGGTCTACGAATATTAAAGTAGAGTACATCCATTTTATCATCTTGAGAAATATGCATTTCGAATCTTGAGTCTTCCCAAACAAATTCGATTTGAGATTTATATTTGGTTCTTAAAATATCTAATTTGCCAGCTTTGAATTCAGCAATATCTGAAGTTTTGTCTGGGATAACTCTCATAATGAAAGTATCAATATCTAAGTCTTGAGCAGTACCATCAATTATTCCTTCACCATGCCAATAGGGGCTAGCTTTTAGTACAGTCTCGTAATTTCGATTCCAAAACTCTAGCATGTACTTTCCACACCCAAAAGCTGAATAACTATAGAATTTCCAGACATCTGACTCAACTGTATTTTCATCAAATCCTGTCATATTCATTCCGCTTATGGTCTGAGTTACTGTAGAAGTTGTACTATTTAGGAAGAATTCTGGCATAAGAGGTACATTGAGCAATGACCAGACAGGAGCATATGGTTCTAATTCAAGTGTATTGGGATTACCATCTATCAAAAGATGAAAAACTTGTTTGTCATTTTCATCAACCCACACATTTTTTATCCACGAATATAAGCTAGCTCTCTCATTGATTATTGGATTAGCATGACAACACAAAGTAAAAACGGCGTCTTTAGCAGTTACATGTTGATTTATTCCTGTACTATTTTCACCCTTTAACCCTATTGCTAAAGGTAGTGTTTCGATAGGATTTGAGCCATCATTTTCTGTGATATTGTAGGAAGGATTCCAAAAGGTATCTTCCCTAATCCTGAAAGAAATGAGATTGTCAGAACTAATAACCCAATCAGTTGTTAGTCCCATCTTTATTGGATCTCCATCAGGGGACAGTTCTAGAAGATTCTCTGTAATCAAATCAGAAATTTTCTGACTTTCTTTGTCAATCATGAAAAGAGGATTCAAATTTCTCCAGTTTTTCCCAAAATCAATGAATTCTGTTAAAGATTCTTGTCCTTCGTGTAGTTCACTAAATTCCATGTAGGGCAGACAATTTGCTATTCCCCACCTTTGATCATATCCTTGTAGAGTTGACCAAGTAACATGGTAGTTTTTATGCACGTAAAATGGTAGAACTTGAATAATTTTATCCATGTACAATTCTTGCCAATCATAGTAAATTTGGTGTCTTTGAATTAAATCCAAAGTTGTAGAACCTTGCAATATTAAGTTATTAGATTCCTCAATATAAGGCATTTCAGTGTATTCACCCATCCAATTGAATTCCTCTGCCTTCTCAAAATAACAGTTACTTGGATCAGGATCTCCTGTAACACCATATAGGGTCATGTAACCCATATCATATTCTGCTATACCCCCTGAGTACAAAGTACCCCAGAAGTCTATCCATTCCTGGATTCTAACATCAACGTTTATCCCAATCTTAAATAACTGCTGAGCAATAAACAAACAAACATCTGGTCTGGAACCTACTTCATTTGTACTCAAGATGAGATGGGCTATGGGATCAGTAGAAGCATTTAAACTAGGATCAGGAAATATACTTGAGGAAACAAGGATTATCATTAAAATGCAAAATGGTGACAATGCGCCTTTTTTCATAACACAATCATTAAATTAGACATTCAGACACTTATAAGTTCTTTTGAAATATACTTAGTGGAAAAACACAAAAACCTCTTATTCAGAAAGATATTAGGGAAGATAATGGATAAAATTGGTATTGTTGATTTTGGTGGCCAATTCTGCCACTTAATTGCCAGAAGGATAAGAGATTTAGGAGTTTACGCTGAAATAATCACTGAACCATCTCCAGAATTCAAATGTATAATTCTTTCTGGTGGACCTGGAGCTGTTTCAAATCCTGAATCTCCCCAACTTCCACAAGATTTTTTTAAGAATATAGATGTTCCTGTTTTAGGTATTTGTTATGGTCATCAAGCTATAGCCATCTCTTTAGGAGGTAAAGTTTCTAGAGGTAAAGAAAGAGAATATGGCAAAAAGAAAGCTAACATTAACACTTCTTCACCTCTTTTCGATAACCTAGACAAAGAAGAACAAGTCTGGATGTCTCACTTTGACCAAGTATCAGAATTACCTGACGGATTTGAGTCAACAGCTGAGACAGATACTTGTAAAATTGCAGGCTATCAGAATCTCGAAATGAATATTTTTGGTATCCAATTCCATCCTGAAGTTGTTCATACCCTCAATGGTACTAGAATCTTAGATAATTTTCTTAACATCGTTGGTTGCAAAAGAGAATATAATCTAAAAGATTGGATAGATAAGGAAATTAATAATCTCCAAGAGGATATAGGAGAAAAAAGGGTTATTATGGCAGTATCTGGAGGAGTCGATTCCACTGTTGCCGCCATTCTTCTAGCCAAAGCAAATATTGACGCTCACTTCATTTACGTTGATACTGGTTTGATGAGGTTAAAGGAAACAGAAGAAGTTTCAAAGATTTTTGCTGATTTAGGTGTTAAGAATTTTCATACTGTTTTTGCAGAAGAAAGGTTTCTATCAAGATTAGAGGGAATAAAGGATCCTGAAAAGAAAAGAAAAATTATCGGTAATCTTTTTATTGAAATCTTCGAAGAAGAAGCCATTAAATTGGGAGATTTCAATTATTTGGGTCAAGGGACAATTTATCCTGATCGTATAGAAAGCGCCCAACCTTCTCACCATGCAGCTGTAATAAAGTCACATCACAATGTCGGTGGTTTACCTGAAAAGATGAATCTTAAACTATGTGAACCTCTAGCTGATTTGTACAAAGATGAAGTTAGAAGAATAGGACAAATGCTTGATCTTCCAAAAAGATTTACAGGTAGACATCCTTTTCCAGGACCTGCTTTAGCTATAAGGATTTTAGGAGAAGTGACAAAAGAGCGTTTAGAAGCTCTACAAAAAGCTGATAGTATTGTTACAGAGATAATAAGGAAACATAATTTATATGACCAACTCTGGCAGGTTTTCCCCGCTTTAATTCCAGTAAAAACTGTAGGGGTAATGGGAGATAAGCGAACATATGAATGGATAATCACTATACGAGCTGTAGAATCCATCGATGCTATGACAGCTGATTGGAGCAGATTACCTTATGAAGTACTTGAAGAGATTTCAAATAAGATAGTCAATAAGGTTCAAGGAATAAATCGAGTTGTTTACGATATAACAAGTAAACCACCCGGAACTATTGAATATGAATAGCAAAACATCCGCCCTTTCTTTAATTCCTTATTACGAATGCTGATTTAAGTGTGATATAAGTTTAAATAAACGTAATGTCTAATAGTATTAAAAAAACTTCTTTGATGAAGTCAGAATAATTTTAGGTGATAATTATGGGTAACAAAATTGGTAAATTGATTTTTCGATTGCTTATCTCTGGTAGTTTCGTCTGCTGGTTTGTTTTCTCAATTTGGGGTATATCTAAATGGGGAGATGCAACTTCATTTGTAAGCGAAAAAACAACTATACTTCTACTGACTATTCCAACAATAATAGGGATGTTCATTATCTTCTTTATTGTTTCAATAATAGGTGGGGTTACAAAAAAGAAAAAAGTAAAGAAAGGTTTGAGTTTCTCTAAAGATAAAGATGGAGAAAAGGTTGAGATTAATATTGAAGGTGATCAAAAAGAGATACCAAACGAAATGAAAGAATTTTTCAGTAAATTCAGTAAATTCGTTAAAGAGAATAAATGAAATGTTAATCATTGAATCTCAAGTTCTATCTCTTTTTTTACAATATTATTCTTCTAATAGTCTTTTATACAAAAAAATAAAATAGTGTTTCATCTTTAATAAATTGATGCGTTTATTATTAATCTCTTATTTCTTTCCTCCAGATAAATTAGTTGGTGGTTATAGAGCTTCTAGTTTTTGCAAATATTTTAAGAAAAAAAACATTGAAATATCTCTTCTAACAAGTAACAAAGTTATATCTGAGGATCAAGATTTACAAAAAAAGTATAATTTATCAAGTGTTCACTGGGTTAAACGTTCTAGATTAAGAGAAATAGGCTATAAATTCAAATTTCTAGCTTTTTTAGAGCTCTTTGATTTAGACAAATATCTATTTTTTCCTGATGTTTATTTTCCTTGGATTGGGAGAGCTATAAGGAAAGGTAAAAAAGCTATCAAAGAAAATAATATAGAAGGAATCCTTGTTACAGCTCCACCTTTTTCCTGTTTCACAGTCGCTTACAAACTTGCACAGAAATCAGGATTACCTTTAATTCTTGATTATCGAGATCCTTGGAGTGGTAGCCCTTTCATTAGTTTTCCAAAGGAATTCATTAAGAAACGTCATCTAAAGCTAGAAAAGAAAATAGTAGAGCTCGCTACTTTGTCAGTTAGCGTAGGAGAAAAATGTGCGAATATGATTGAAGAATCTCTAAATATTCCAAAAAAAACTATAGAAATAATTTACAACGGATATTTTCCGGAAGATATTCCTAAAAATCTTTTTGAAAAGGAAAGAAAGATTTTCACAATTAGTTTTGTAGGTAATTTTTACTCGGCTCATCAATCTACTTTTAGAAACTTCGCAAAAGGGCTTGGTATAATTACTAAGAAGCACAACCTTACAGAAGAAGATATTGTCTTTCAATATGCAGGAAGCACATCAAGATCGATGATTAAAAGAATTTTACAAAGCGCGGAGGTCTATTCATTCCTTAAAGATTTAGGATACTTGTCAAAAGAAAAGACTAATGAAATTATCCAGAGATCTAACTTAGTTTTCCTCCTTTACCCAAAAAACGTGGATTACGCTCTTCCTACAAAATTATACGATTATGCACTTGGAAATTCACATATGCTTCTGATTTCGGAAAAAGTTGACCATTGGGAAGTTTTAGACGACATTAATCAGAATTATACTCAAGCCTTGGACAAACCGGAGGATATTGCTGAAAAACTCTGGGGTAAATATCTGAAATGGAGAAAAGACGAATTAGAATATGGATGTGACAAAGTAAAACTGAGACGATATAACAGAAAAAACATGGCTGATAAATTAGCTAATTTGATTAAAGAAAGAATTCCTGATTCAAAGGAGTGAAACTCTTTAACTGTTAATGGCAGAAGTCCCCTTATTTCAGGTAGGAAGAGTTCATTCAATCATATAGCTAGTTGGAGTATCTAGTTCTCCTTCAATATATCTTCTGATAATCTCTACTACTATTTCTTTGCTTGCTCTCCCATCACCATAAGGATTTTCCCATCTAATGTTTGTATATTTGTTCTCATCTTGGAGAATATTATTAACAGCTTCGATTATCTTGGCTTTTTCAGCTCCAACGAGTGTATTAGCACCGATTTCTAAGGTTTCTACCCACTCAGTGTTATCTCTTAAGGTTATACAAGGGATATTTAAAGTAAGAGCTTCTTTCTGTATACCTCCACTATCTGTCAAGATTATTTTAGCGTTTTTCTGGAGTTTAATAAAATCTAGATAACCAACGGGCTTGATAATGTGCCATTTTTCATCGTCTAAAAAGTCCTCTATCCCAAACTCCTCTATTCTCTTCTTAGTTCTTGGATGAATAGGATAAACAATTGTTATATTCAACTCTTTCAAAGATTCTAGAATGCTGACTATTCGCTCTTTAATGTCCACATTCTCTTGTCTATGCATCGTTAATAATACATATTCTTTAGATTTCAACCCGTGTTCTTTGAGTATACTACTTTTTTCTTCAGCTTTATTGATGTTTCTTAAAATACCATCAACCATAGGATCTCCTGTTTGGAAAATCCATTCTTTTTTTATTCCTTCTGCAATAAGATTATTTGTAGCAGTTTCTGAAGTAGTTATAAGTAATCTACAGAGATGATCGGTTAATCTTCTATTGATTTCTTCAGGCATTCTAAAATCATTACTTCTTAATCCTGATTCCAGATGAATAACAGGTATTTGTAATTTAACAGCTGCTAGTCCACCTGCTATAGTAGAATTGGTATCTCCAACCACTAAAATAGCTTCTGGTTTCTGTATAATTAATTCTTTTTCTATCTCAATTAACATTTTACCTACTAACTCAGCATGTGAACCTCGGTTAATACCCAGATTAATATCAGGACTTGGCAAACCTAGTTCTTCAAAGAAAATATTCGACATATTTTTGTCAAAATGTTGACCAGTGTGTAAATGATATAACGATATATCATTTCTTTTAAGAATCTCTTCTATGATAGGTGCAAGTTTAATAAACTGCGGTCTTGCTCCAGAAATAATAAAGAGTTTCATATTTTTCACCTGAGACCTATAATATTTATCTACCTATTCCAATCAGAAATCCATCTTCTAAATCTCTAGTTGATTGTATGATGTCTTTCGTATCAACTATGATAAAAGGTTTGTTCAAACTGTCCAAAACTTTACTCAATTCAGATTCTTTGTATTCTTTATGATCTGTCAGAATAACGAGACAATCAGCTTTTAAAGATGCAATTAAAAGATCTTGTTCAAACTCTACATCAACTATTTCTGCAACTTCTTCAGCTGTATAAAGAGGATCGCTCAAAACAAGTTCTCTTGGATTGCAGTTTTTTAAAAGATTGGTGATATCGATAGAAGGAGAATAACGGTGTTCTTTGACATCTCCTCTGTAAGCCAAGCCTAGTAAAGTTATTTTCGATTTATCTAAGTGTTTTCCGACTTTTTCAAACCCATAAATAATTCTTTTTATAACATGTTCAGGCATTGAAAGGTTTATTTTTCTCCCAGTTTTTGTTAAAAGGGCATTAACATTCCGAGATTCTGCAATATTAATTAAAAACTGTGGATATACTGGAATACAATGACCTCCTACTCCTGGTCCTTGACGATGGATGTGAGAGAAAGGTTCACTATTAGATGCTTTAATGATTTTACTTACATCGATATTAAGTTTTTCACTTATAATAGCGAATTCGTTAGCAAGAGCGATATTAACATCCCCATAAACACCCTTGAAAATTTTCACTGCTTCAGCTTCAGTAGCTGTAAGTTCAATAACTCCTTTGTGAGCTATTGAGTTATATATCATTGAAAGTTTTTCAGTGCTCTTTGAATTAATTCCTCCAACGATCTTGGGGTAATTATCCCTTATATCAGCTATTGCTCTACCGCTAAAAGTTCTTTCAGGAGAAAAGCCTAAACCAAAATCTTCTCCAGCTTTTAAACCAGAAACTTTTTCTAAGGTCTCTTTTATTATTCCGTTTGTTGTTGTTATTGGAACTGTACACTCTATAATTATTGTATGTCCCTTTTCAAGATATTCACCTATGTTTTTTAGGGTCAATAGAAGAGGTTCAAGATCTGGGTTTTTATTTTCATCTAGCATAATTGGAATAATAATCAAGATGATATCGGAAGACTTTACCGCTTCTTCTACAGAAAGAGTACAATAGTATTTTTTACCTGTCATCCCTTTAGTTAAACCTTCTTTTACACCAGGCTCCCCGATAATTGGAATGTCCCCTGAATTTATACGATCAACTATTTTAGAATTAGTATCGACTCCTATAACATTATAACCAGCTTCAAGAAAAACAACATCGATAGGAAGACCCATCTTCCCTTGTCCAAAAACAGAAATTGTTAAAGAACGCTCTTTTATCGCAGAGGAAGATTGATTATGGTCCATTAAAAAGAATTTCATTTTATCATTTTAGTCAATAATAGTTCGTTTTTAAGTGTATGCTATTATTTCAAATCTGCTCATTTACTGATTTCTTCTTTTCTTTTTATAAAGGATAAATACTAATATGAACATAATTATGTATTAAATAATAAAAGAGAAGTAATAGTTAATGAAGTATAGTTTCTTTTTTGTAATGATAATAATTAGTGTTTTAACAGTACCGAACTTAATAATTGAAGGAACCTCTATAGATAATAAAATAAAAGACGAATTATTAAGCATATACTATCTTGCTATTGACGATTTAAATTGGACAGTGGGAGCTTTTAGCTGTAATGATACCACTCTAAATTACCTCAGTATTGAAGGTTTTGAGTTCAGTATTTCAGATTTCATTCATTTTAGAGAAGTTGGTGACGGAACATATTATCCAGTGGGTAGTGATAGCTATGTAGCAGTTGGAGCGTATGCTACAGTATCTGTTGATAATGACACCCTAACTCCTTTTTCTATGCTCTCTAAGATGTTAATTTCTTTATCTTTAGATAGTAGAAGTCCCCTTCCTTTGGTAGAAGTAGTTAATTCATTCACTTAGAATCATCATATGAAGTATATACAATTGTATCAAGTAAGTGGCGAATAGAAAGAGTATGAAAATTGTACATCTTACACTTTTGCAGCAGATAATTTATAATCTTTATCAGTAAATAGTCTCATTGTCATTTCAAAATCAAATAACATAGCAAAAAGGTAACCATAATTATGTTTCCTTTTCATATGTTCTTTGCACATTAATTTTAGAGTATTTACATCTATTATTCCTCTTTTTTCAGTTTTTTCATCAATCAATACAGAGAAAATCATTTCTCTATATGATTTGTTTTTTCTTAACCATTCATTTGGATTAACATAAGAATCGATTTTTAGCAGATTTATTTTCAGAAGTCGCTCTAATGCTCGTAAAAAGAGTAATTTAAACTTACTAATAGCTCTCTGTATTTTGTTTTTGTTTTTACTTTTTATATCAAGACTTGTTGATGGATATTTTTCTAAATGTGGATAATATTTTTTAATTATAAGTTTGTATATTCCGTGATTCATTCTCTTTTCTATTGGAACCATCAAGCAACTGTCAAAGAATTCTCTATCCACAAAAGGTGTATGAACTATACCATATTCTTCTCCTAATTTTGGTCCTCCAGCTCTAACTTTTCTACTAACGTAAGTATCATAGAGAACATATTCATACTTTCTACATGAGTTCTCTTCATCTGTATAATTGCGAGCCAATACACTCTCAAAGTGTGTTCTATTATATTTCAACAGTTTTTCTCTAAAATCTGGTTTTAACACCCTCAGTAGAAATTTCTTATCAAATTGTAGAGATCCAAATAAATCAGACATACATTTTTTTGCAAAAGACCCCCCTAATATTGCATCTCCATTATATCCATCAAATATAGCATAGTTAGAATCTTCTTCACTTGTTGCTTTTTCTAGTCCATATCTAAGATGACTATTAAGATGTCCACTATAGCCTTCAGTTATCCATAAGTGTTTTATTGTATTCTCTAGAATTATTTCGGGTGTAATCAAATAATGTATAAAATTGTCCTCTAAAAAATAATGGTTTATTATTGGAAGTGCTAATTTGTAA
Source organism: Candidatus Heimdallarchaeota archaeon (assembly GCA_023705985.1). Classification (GTDB taxonomy): domain Archaea; phylum Asgardarchaeota; class Heimdallarchaeia; order Heimdallarchaeales; family Heimdallarchaeaceae; genus 18H4-34. The sequence goes on from BPTO01000075.1 coordinate 11,316, forward strand.
TCGGAGTTGTATTTGTAACCAAAATTGATAATATTTCCTGTATCTTGTTTTGATTTTACAAGATTTGCTAAAATTATTCGTGAATCAAGTCCTCCACTTAACCAAATAATGTTTGTGGAGGAATTTTTACATTGGTTCAAACGTTTTTCAAACAAATCATTAATGTTAGAACAAACCTTATCGATATTTTCTAATTTTCTTACAGAAGGAAGTTGAGCATATTTGTCTAATTTAAGTGTATTTGCATGATATCTAAATTGTAAACTAGTTCTAGGTTCAAGAATCTTTATTTCATTTAATAATGTATCCTCTCCCCATTGGAACTGAAAGAGAATATACTCTATAATACTTTGTTCATTAACTGAAAAAAGGTCTTTTCCATAATACATCAAAATTGCTTTTATTTCAGAAGAAAAAACAATTTCTCCATTTATATGTGAATAATATAGTGTTTTTATTCCAAAATAATCGGAGAAAATAGAAAGAGTCTCTTCTTCATTATTAAATTTAATAATCAGAGCGTTTAACTCTTTTATCTCTTCAGGAGAGTTAATTTCTTTACTTAAGCATTTCCCGTTTATGTGAACCTCATTTATTTGATTAGGAAAAATGAGGTCAACACTCTTGTTAAAGTGGTTCAATATGAAAGTTTCATTCTGATGATGGATAATTTCAAGATTCAATTTACCAAAGGAATAATGTTGAACTTTTTCCCTTTATTTTCTAATTAGTAATGAAACAGATTTGTTTAATCTATCAACATCAATTGAATCTGAAAGTACCCCTAACAGCTTCATTATTTGTTAGTAGAAAGACTTTGATATTAAATATTTGTGTTTTATAGAAAATTTTAGTTAACGAACCCTTTTTCTCTATAAAATTCTATTATTTTCAAAATAACAGTTCTAGAACTATGCAATTTCATTACCCATTCTCTGTTTTTTGGTTGTGCTGAAGGAAGTTCTAAAGCTTTGAGGGTATTCTCTACTAAATCTTGTGGTGTTGAGCATTTGATAGTTGGTATACTATATTCAATTGGAAATTCTTCCATGCGTGCTCCGAGTACATTTTTACCACATGCTAAAGCTTCTTGTTCTATTTGAGGACTATAGTTTGGCAAAAATTGTCCCCAAATTAAGCTACTCTCATTTATCTCGTCTCTTAATTTTTCTTTAGTCATAAAAGGTAGATAACTTACATTATTTTCTCCATATAACTTCTTGAATTCCTGGATACGATAGCCCCAATTAATGAGTCTTAAATGAACATTATGATCTTTCAATTCTTCCCAAGCTGTGAAAATAAAATCAACACCTTTTGTATCATCAAACCTATGGGGAAAGAATATTGTTCTTTTTTTTATAGGAACATCTAATGGTTTCCAAAAATCAACTTCAATAGGATGAGGGATGAAGAAAGCATCATGTACATATTCCAATAAATCTGGTGTAGTAATACTAAAAAAGCTATTCTTTTTTAATCTAAATAATCTGAGTAATATTTTCGTTCGTACTGGAAGAGTTTTTTTTCTCAGATCACTACCAAAAAATTGTATTAACCAAGGTATTGATAAGCGTAAAGAAGTTCTTAAAAGTGAAAAAAAACAATATGAATGAATTACATCTGGTTTATACTTTTTAATATACTTAAGAAGAGTCCTTGAATTATTGATGTTTTCTTGAGGAGCAAAAATATATGGAACTCCTTGAATATTACCAGAATTTTTGAGATATTTAAATTCATTTTCAGTAAACAAAACTAAAAATGCATGATGACCTTGATTATTAAACTCTTTTACTATCTTTGCATGATATCCTGCCCTATCACCGAGAAATAACACTCTCAAACCATTCATTGTTATGTAGGTATTTAAAATAATTATAAGAAGTTTTATGTACATTTTATTGTTGTTGATATAGGTTCGTCTAGATTATCCTTTTGAGGATTGTAGATATGCACCAATTTCGTGGTGATCCTCGGGTCTACATCCAACAACCATCCAAAAGCGAAACCGTAAGCATTCTCTCAAGGGAGTGTGGGCGGCGTAGGAGGGAATGTGGCGTTCCCATGATGTGCCTCAAGCACTTCTAAAGAATTTATACAAAATTCATGTCATATGTCTTTCATCGAAGTGTTTTACTAGAAAAAACTACAAATTTGATTTAATTGAACATATCAGAAAATCCTTCCTTTAGGGAGTAACTCATCGCTCAATACTTCTCATTTTTCTAAAATTTTGAATTATCATTTTTACAAAATCAATATCTTTTTTCTTAATAATTCTTAATACTAGTATTAGTCCAAAGTAACAAAACGCACTTATAACAAATGATAGGATAATTGAATATTCATATTCTGGCCCAAATACCCATAGAAAGAATATCACTCCAATCCCGATTGATGACAAAACAGACACAACTAGCTTCAGAATTACCATAGGATCATATTGAACTTTAAAATAATGTTGTGATATAGAAAACATAATTAAGAAATTTAAAATTCTAAAGACTAAATAGACAATGCCTATTCCTATCAATCCTGTTAAAGGTATAACAAAATATCCTACTATACCACTAATCATTATACTAATTATCCCTCCTACTGCAGACCAATAGGTCTTATAGAATAATGTATGTCCATAAACCATTATTTGTAATAAGTACTCAAATATTGCTGCGAATAACAAGATTGGAATTATAGGAATACTAGGAAGGTAACTAGCATTTGAAAATAATTTAACTAAAAGAGGTGAAAATGCAAATAAAAGAATACCGATGCCAAAAATAGGTATACAGAACATTTTCATAGTAGTAACAGTTAGTAATTCCATTTCCTTATATTTCTTCTTTTCAAAGTATTTATACAATATTGGCCTATACACTAGTCCAAATATGTTGCCTGCAATTAATAATAAATTAATTATTGATAAAGCACCATACCTGTATAGCGCGATTATTTCCTTTCCAGTATCGATGAATACATAATCAACGAAGAGTAGAACAAATAAATTGAATGAAGTAAAACAAATACTATAAAAATAAATTGGAGAGGAGTAAGAAAAAATCGATTTCAGTTCCTTCCAAGAGAATGAACCTATCCCTAAATCAGATCGGAAGAGCGTCGTGTAGGGAAAGAGTGTAGATCTCGGT
>BPTO01000076.1 GCA_023705985.1 Candidatus Heimdallarchaeota archaeon
CCACCGAGATCTACACTCTTTCCCTACACGACGCTCTTCCGATCTCTCTGTAAGATCGGATTTATTGCAGATAAAAAGTATCAAAAATTCTTCATCTTCTTCCTTAAAATCAACACATCTCCAGAATTCTGTTTTTGCCAAACTGAAATTATTAGTATCTGATGAATCCATTATAAAAATAAACCCGTAAGCCATTTTGATATAATTTGTCCAAATTGTATCTCGAAAAGTCTTATGTCCTCCTAAATCAAAAATGTCGAATTTTATATCTCCTATTTTTACAGTTTCGAAATTTACTCCCATTGTTGGGCTTGCTTTCTTGAATTTACCTGTTAAAAGTCTTTGAACAAAAGTAGTTTTTCCAGCTTGAGGTAATCCAGCAATAACTAAAGGAATACCTCTCTTACCTAGGGAACGTGCATTTTTACCATTACTCGAGCTCAACTTAATATTTGATTAGGTATAAATATTATTAAGTTTGTGCAAGTGTCACTAATTTGCATTAAGATAAATAAAATAATAAAATCAATAAATGTTAAAAAATGATGGAGGGTAAAAACATCGGTTTACTTTTGGTCTATTCCCAATTTCTGACTTATTCCTTCAATCATTACTTCAACCATCTTCTCGAATTTAAACTCTGGGTCCCACCCCCACTGTTTTCGTGCTTCATTGTCATCCAATGATTGAGGCCATGATCGAGCTATCTTATCTCTGAAATCAGGTTCATAAACTATGTTAAAATCAGGAATATACTTTTTGATTTCTGCTGCTAGTTCTTCAGGAGTAAAGCTCATCGCTGTAACGTTGAATGAGCGATCTGTAAGTTTGGAGTCATCAGCTTCCAATAAATCAAAAGTAGATTTAAGGCAATCACTCATAAGCATCATAGGTAGTCTGACATCAGGACCTAGGAAACATTTGTACATTTTTCTTTTCAGTGCTTCATAAAAGATCCAAATAGCATAATCAGTAGTTCCTCCTCCAGGTTCATCTGGAGATAGAACCCCAGGATACCTTAAACTTCTGAAGTTAAGCTCATATTTCTGATTATAATATTCTCCCATCAACTCTGAATATACTTTTGAAACACCATAAATTGTTGTAGGGCGCATAATTGTATTGTTTGGTGTGTTTTCCAAAGGCGTCGAGGGACCAAACGCTGCAATTGAAGAAGGCGCAAACAATTGCTCTAGATTTAGCTCTCTTGTTGCTTCTAGAACATTATAGAAGCCCTCAATATTAATAGAATGTGCTAACTGAGGATTTTTTTCACCAGTAGCTGAAAGAACTGAAGCATTATGAATTATGATGTCAATGTCATATTCCACTATTAAGGATCTCAAACCGAATTGGTCTCTAACATCTAATCTATGATAGATAACATCATGTTCTTTAAAAAGAGGAATTTTCCTTTTTCTTCCTGTAGCAACAACATTTTCTTTTCCATATCTTTCTAACATAGCTGGGATTAAAGCTTGTCCTATTTGACCATAAGAACCGGTAACTAAATATTTCTTCATTATATACTTCTCCTACTTCGTAATACCAAATTATTATGCTTTTTAAAAATTTATTGTAATAAAGATAGACAAGCGTTTGATCTTTTTATGCTAAATTCTAAAAATTCGAACACCTCTCCATAAATGGAACTAGAAGTTTTAAAAAAAGTTTATAAACAGCTCAATTTCAAAGTTGACGAAAGGTTATGAAAAAGGCATATACTTTTGATGATGTTCTTCTAGTTCCTAAAAAATCCTATGTTACTACAAGAAAGGATGTAGACACTTCTACAAAGCTTTCAAGGAATATTAAACTAAATATCCCTATTGTTGCTGCTAATATGGATACAGTGTGTGAGCACAAAATGGCTATCGTCTGTGCTCAACAAGGAGGAATAGGGATAATTCACAGATTTATGAGCGTTCCAGATCAAGTTAAAGAAGTCAACAAAGTTAAACGTTCTGAAATGATTAGAATTGACACCCCCTATTGTTTAACTCCTTCTCACACTCTGTTGGTAGCTAAGAAATTAATGGATGAGAAGGGTATCTCTGGGATTTTAGTTACAGATAACGGTGATAACCTTGTAGGAATACTTACCAATAGAGACATTGTTTTTGAAGAAAATGTCGATATGAAAATCTCCGAATTAATGTCAACAGACCTAATAACAGCTGATCCTTCTATATCAATTGAAGAAGCGAAAGTAATGTTACAAAAGAACAGAATTGAAAAGCTACCTTTAGTTGATTCAAATAAGAAGTTAAAAGGATTAATTACATCAAAAGACATTATTAAGAGTAAAATCTTACCTGATTCTTCTAAAGATGCAAAAGGGAGACTATTGGTAGGTGCAGCAATAGGAGTACGTGGTGATTTCATCCAAAGAGCTGAAGCACTCATCAACGCAGATGTAGATGCGCTTGTTATTGATATCGCTCATGGCCATTCCATTCTAACCTTAGAAACAATAAAAGAAATTCGTAAGAATTTTGGTGACATAGAGCTAATAGCTGGAAATGTAGCAACTAGTGATGGAACTCTGGAGTTAATTGAAGCAGGATGTGATTCTATCAAAGTAGGTGTTGGATCGGGATCAATTTGCATTACAAGATTGGTAGCTGGAAGCGGTGTTCCTCAGTTAACTGCTATTATGGATTGTGCAAAAGTAGCTAAAGAACATAATATTCCTCTTATCTCTGATGGCGGGATTAGAACTTCTGGCGACATAGCTAAAGCTATTGCTGCTGGAGCATCCACTGTTATGATTGGAGGTCTACTTGCTGGAACCGAAGAGTCTCCTGGAGTCCCAATTCTTCGACATGGACAGCGATACAAAGTTGTTAGAGGCATGGCTTCTTTAGGTGCAACCATTGGAAGAGAATCCCGAGAGAAAAAGGGTTCTTTTGATGAACTAGATTTTGGTTCTGTTGTTCCTGAAGGTGTCGAAGCTATGGTACCATACCGTGGAACAGCTGCTGAAGTAATCTTCCAGCTTGTTGGAGGACTTCGCTCAGGGATGAGTTATTGTGGCGCAAAAAATCTTGAAGAAATGCAGAATAATGCTGAATTTGTCCAAATCACTACAGCTGGTTGGAAAGAATCTACAAGTCATGATGTTGAGCTTATATAGCATATATTTCTTCACATTGTTAAATAAAATATTTCGAAAAGTTGAGTAAACGAATGGATGTTCAAAAAGGAATTGGGAATTAAAGTTATATCCCTTCCTGGTCATACAAAAGGGTTTTTAGGATTTTATGACACAAGGAAGATTTTGTTTGTTGGAGGAACTCTGTTAAAAGAAACTGTATGCTTGATTGATCATAAAAAAGGTTCCGCAACTTGCTATGTTAATAGTTTAGAAAAAATACTTTCTTTATCTGTTAAATATGGTCTTCCTGGAGAAGGAGGAATTCTGGATAATATCAAGAAAAATATTAAAGCAAATAAGAAAAACATTAAACACAGAACTAAATCACTGTATAAAGCAATCAAACAAGGTATCAATTCAAATCAAGATTTACTTGAAATTACAGAGAAAAATTTACCAGCGCAATACAAGAGACATGCTTCTAATATCCTTAAAACAGATCTTAAATTATTATTAAATAAAGGAAAAATAATACAACGGGGTAATAATCATTTGATTTCTAAATAAATGAAATAATAACTTACAAAGAATTTTCACAAAATTTATCTTCGTTACAAAAAATTTTTAGAAGGATACACAGTTTTCAGACTAATGGAAATTATAACTCTATCTGATAGATGTAAACCAACCCAATGTAAACAAGAGTGTGTTGATATTTGTCCTCAGAACAAGAGGGGTAAAATAGCTATTAAAATAGAGAAAAACACAGCTGTAATCATAAAAAGTAATTGTATCAATTGTTTGCAGTGTGTTTATGCCTGTCCTTTTGATGCAATAGAAGTAAAGAGAAGTGATAAGGAAAAGATTATTCCAGGTAATCTAAAGTTAAAAACGAAGAATAAAGATTGGAAAAAAGAAAAACAACCTTTTGAGATAGATGAAGAGATTTTTCAAAGATTTAATGAAAAAAATACTATTTTCAGTAGAAGAATGTGGGATGAAAGCTTTGATGGTTACAAGAAACCAATCTTTGGAAAAGCTAAAGAAAAGGCAGACATGGGGTTAGATGGTTATACTGAAATTGAACTTGCAGCTGTTGATGCTGCTTGGACAATAGAAAATTTAGTTTCTATGAGAGAATTCCATAATGATAGAAAACAAACTTTGACAGAAGAGGATAAGAAGAAAGTGGAGGAGGAAAGAGCAAAAAATACTGTTAAGCAGGTTAACTATGATGTTCAAGATCCAGCCAAATATGATGTTGAAGACCCTAAGATAATGACGCAATGGCTGAAAAAGATTGCTAAGTTTTATGGTGCAGACTTGATAGGAATAGCTAAATTTGATCCAAAGTGGATTTATACTAATGATCGAATGGATAGACCTTATGTCATCTCTGAAAAGATTCAATACGCTATAGTAATAGCAATTGAAATGGATCAAGGAGCTATAAACACTGCACCAAAGATGCCCTCAGGTATTGCAACAGGTCTAGGATACTCGAAAATAGCTTTTGTAAGAACACTATTATCAAGTTTTATAAAGAATCTAGGTTATGAAGCTATCCCAGCAGGTAACAGTCTAGGTTTGTCTGTACCTCTAGCTGTAGAAGCTGGACTCGGGGGTTATGGTCGCCATGGATTGTTGATTACACGAGAATATGGTCCTAGAATTAGGATAGCTAAAATATTAACTGACTTACCATTGGTTCCAGATAAAGCAGATTATAAATTCACTAAATCTGTTGAGAAGTTCTGTAAAACTTGCATGACTTGTGCTGAAAAATGCCCAAGTGCTTCTATTCCATTTAATAAAGAGCCCTCTTACAAAACCTATAGTATGAGCAATAATCCTGGTATCAAGAAATGGTATATCAATGTAGAAACATGTTATATGTTTTGGATAGAAAATGGTGGAGATTGTTCTAGGTGTATCTCTGACTGCGAATATAATCATGTTCCTACACTTCCTCATAAGATCGCTAACTGGATAGTAATGTATCTTCCTTTCCTTAATCCTATCTGGCCATATATCGGAAAATTTCTTGGTTATGGTGGTAACAAATCAGCTAAGAAGTTCTGGAAGAAAATTAGAGTTTAAGTTTTTTTCTTTTTTGGAAGAAGGTTTTTACAGAGAGTTGATTCTTAATTATTACCACAACAATTCCCATATTTTAGATTCAAGATATCTGTCATCAATTTTTCTTATAGATTCTTCAATAACCATTACATTTTTAGAAATTGTTTTTGCACATTCTTCGTTACATAAATCTGCTAAACCCAATATGATTGTTAATGGATTTCTGATTTCATCTATCACAATAGAAAAAGAATCAAGATTCTTTCTTATTTGATTAATTGCTTGTTTTTTTTCTTCTTCTGTTTCTTTTAATCTCTTTTTTTCTTCATATCTCTCTAATGTCTTTTTCAGGGATACAGCCAAACGTTGGTAGTGTTTCGATTTTTTTATAATATAATCATCTAATTCAGTCTTCATAGCTTTTACAGCTACTTCTTCATCTCCTGTACCTGTGAACATTATAACGGGTAAGTTAGGTTTTTTTTTCTTAATAATATTCAAAATAGACAAACCATCAGACCAATAAAAAACATAATCAGTAATAACACAATCGAAATCCTCTTTTTCAATTGCATAATTAAATTCGGATTCATCTGTTATTTGCGTTATTTCAATATTTTGAAATTCTTGTTTTAAATGTCTAATAATTAATAATCTATCATTTGAATCATCATCAATTAGTAGAATTTTTATGCTTGCCATAATCTCACTTTTCGAATTATTGATTTTATATATGTTTTAAACCTCAGGTTTCTCGCTTAATATTAACCAATAGATATCAATAGTCTTAAACATCTCTATCAAATCTGCAAAATATACAGGTTTTGTTAAGTATGTATTCGCTCCTAAATCGTATGCTCGATTGATATCTCTTGATTCTGAAGAAGAAGTAAGGATGACAACTGGAATACGTTTTAAACCTTCTTGTTTTTTCAACCATTCTAAAACTTCAAAACCTGATTTTAGAGGTAGTTTTAAATCCAAAAGGATTAATATAGGTATGGGATATTGAATTCGATCAGTATACTTTCCTTCTCCTTTTAAATAGTTTATTGCTTCCTCTCCATCAGTAACAACTTCGAGAGGATTGATAGTTTGAGCTTTTTTGAAAGCTCGTTTAATCAATAATACATCATTTCCATCATCTTCTACAATCAGAATCAAGTTTGTTTTCATCAATTACACCTACTCTTCTGCTTTTATAAAGTCTACTCGAAATATTGAACCCTCTCCCAAAGTTGATGTTATTCCTACTTCTCCCCCCATCAGTTCAATTGTTTTTTTTACTGTCGCTAGTCCTATTCCAGTTCCTGGATACTTCTCAGCACTATGCAATCGTTCAAAGATTTGGAATATCTTTATAAAATATTTTTTATCTATTCCTATACCATTATCTTCTATATAGAGACGTATTTTTTCACCTCGATTCTCAGTCCAAATCCTTATCAACGGCTCAATACCATGTTTTCTAAATTTCAGAGCATTTGAAACTAAATTTTCTATAATTTGAGATACTAGACTATGTTGACCCAGAATCATGTAATCTTTCTTTTCTAATATAATTTCTACATTTGAATCCTTAATTTCATTTTCATATTGCTTTAATATTTCTTCTAATGATTTTGATAACTTTATAGGAATAAGATCAATCTTTTTGCGACCTATCTTACTATAATTAAGTAAGTCAGTGATTAACTCATTCATTTTACTTGCTGCATCTACTATCCGGGATGCATATTCTTTACCTTCCTCATCGAATATATTCTCATAGTCTTCTAGTAATGCTTGAGAAAATCCTTGCATTGCACGAAGCGGTGCTCTAAGGTCATGAGATACTGTATAAGTAAAGGCGTCTAGTTCTTTATTTGAATATTCTAATTCAATTGTTCTCGCTTTCACTAGTTCTTCTAGACTATCTTTGTGCTTTCTTAAAGCTTCTTCCATTTCTTTTCTTTTTAACGCACTAACAAATATATCAGCTATGAATTGTAAGAGAGGAAATAATCTTTTAAGTCTTGTTTGTATCTGATCAGTTTTTCCTAATATTGCAATCGTTCCCATTATGGTATTTTCGTAAAACATAGGGATTAATATCATTATTTGTATTTCATTAGTTTCCATCCACTCTCTTTCTTTTATTGCATTTACAGGAAGATTGTCAATACTTCGAACTATTATATTTTCTTTATTTTTAAGCAAATCCATAAAAACCATAAAAGAATTCAATGAGACATTTGAGAATGGTTGAATTTTAGAAACTATCGATTCACTAACCCAATTATGATTGCAGGATACAGTTTTAACGGCTTCTGAAAGGAGAATTATAGAACAACGATTTGCACCTGTAAAGTTTGCTATTTGGTTTAGGGTTTTATAGATTCCATGATCTATGTCATTAATAGACATGCTAATAAAATCTGCTGATATTCTTGAAAACATCTGTTCTAGATGATTGAGAAAAGCAAGATCTTCTTGTGCTTTTCTCTTTTCTGTTATATCCTCTCCAGAACATAGAAATCCTATAATGTTCTGCTCTTCATCTTTTATAACAGAATTATACCATGCAATTAGCCGTTCTGAACCATCTTTTGTTAGAACAGGATTTTCATAATACTTAAAAGGTTCAATGTCACCACATAACAATCTACTAAAGACTTGTTTGACATTATCTCTCCATTGCGATGGAATAAAGTTATCAACCCAGTTTTGCTCTAATATTTCACTTTCTTTATAACCTAATATTTCACATCCTTTACGATTGATAAGTGTTGTATTTCCGTTTACATCAAAAGCTACAAGCATAACTGCTGTAACATCTAAATAATGTTGTGCTCTATCTTTCTCCTTCTGGACATGTAATTCCATTTGTTTTCGTTCTGTTATATCAAAAAATGTGACGATGGTTTGTTTGGTTTCTTTGATTATATTTAGAACAATAATTACATCTCTTAATTCGCTTTGTTTATTCACCAGTTTTGTCTCAAATTCAGAAGGCAACAAAGAATGTTCCTCTCTAGTTTTACGGGAAAAATCAACTAATCCTTCAAGTTCTTTTTTTGAAATAAATTCCATCCAATTTCTTTTACCTTCTACTTCTTTTCTAGAAAAACCTGTGATTTCTTCGAATTTAGTATTACATAATGAGATAATTCCATCTTCTTCAATTAGTATAGCTCCTGTTCCAGTTGATTCAAATAATGCTTTATATAGTAGTTCTGAAGAATTTAGTGTCTCTTCATTCCTTTTTTGCTCTTCTTCTCTCATTATGACAACCCATTCTAACTAAATTTAATATATCTAACCTCATAATATATATTTTGATTACAATGACTTTCTAGAGTCCCCATAAATTAGAAATGTTTTTTCTTTTATATATAATAATCGCTACAGATTAATTTCTTTTTCAAAAATTTCTTTAGAATTCTGAATGTAAATCTTACATAACTCATTATATTGTTAATTTTATTGAATGAATATCATTTTTATAGTCAGAGAATATTATTAAAGCATTAATACGTTGGACAAAAGATAAAAATATGAATGAGAATATAATATTTGTAGAATAATGGGGAAATCCCTAGTTATAGAGTGCTAAGAATTTGATATTTAAAAGAGTGGTTGGTGATATCTTTCTTTAATCAAAAAAAATTCCAGAATATAGATAAATTAATCTTTGATGGGAAAATAAATGATGCTTTAGATGAAATTGAAAAGATGGAAGAACAACAAATGAAAACAAGCGATGAAATTGGAGTCAGGATTTTAAAGTGTCAAAATCTAATAAGAATTGGTAATTTAAAAGAATCTTTTAAACTAGTACAGGAGATAATCTATAATTTACATGAAGAAAAACACAGTGAGTTGTTAATTGATGCTTTGATTGTAAAAACAGAGATACTCTTATATTTTGGAAAATACAATGAATGTCAGGAAAACTTAGAAGAATGTGAAAACCTTCTGAAAAAACTGCAAAAAGAGCAGTTTTCAGATATTAAATCAAGAGATGCTTCAATTTTATATCAAAGGGGTTGTCTATTTTTTCTTAAAGGAGATCTGGATAAGTCTATATCCGTTTTTGAAAGAAGTTTAAAATTATATGAACAACTAGATAACAAGCGAAATATTGCTAACACATTGTGTAGTATAGGAGTTACTTACACAATTAAAGGTGATCATAATTGTTCATTTGATTATTACCAACAAAGTATGAAATTTAGAGAAGAGATAGGAGACAAAATTGGTTTAGCTGAATCTTATCGGAATTATGGTGTATATTACCACCATAAAGAGGAATTCCAACAATCTTTTGAGTTTTTGGATAAAAGTTTAACATTAAGAGAAGAGATGGGGGATCAAATTGGTATTGCACAAACTCTTAATACTCTAGGTGTTGTTAAAGGAAAAACTGGTGATATTAAAGGAGCTTTAGATGATTTTATCAAGAGTTTAGCAATAAGTGAAGAAGTAGGAAATGTTCAAGACACCCCCACATCTCTGCTCAGTATAGGTATAATATACTCCAAGATGGGTGAGTTGAATAAAGCACTTGAATATTACCAGGAAAGTTTAAAGCTTTATGAAGAATTAGAAAATGAATTGAGCTTAGCTTGGTTATATGCCAATATTGGAGAGACTTATAGGAAAAAAGATGATGCGGATTTAGCAATTGATTACTTTAATAAAGGACTTGAGATTTTTGAGAATTTAGGAGACAATTATTATAAGGTTTGGATTTTATTTCAATTAATTTGTACATATACAGATACGAATTTACTAGAAAAAGCAAATGAGTTGCTAGATGAGATAGAACAAATTAGTAAGAAAGAAGTTAGCAAGTACATTAGTCATTTCTATATTTTATCAAAAGCACTAATTCTGAAAACAAGCACACGCTTACGTTCTAGAGTTGAAGCTGGAGAGCTTTTTGAGCAGATATTGAGCGAAGAAGGTATAGATAATGAATTGAAAGTAGTAGCTCTGCTCAGTATGTTTGAATTACTTATTTCAGAATTTAGTCATTATGGAAATCAGGAAATTTTGAGAGAGGCTCATTTGTTATCTAGTAACCTAATTAAGATTGCTAAAATGCAAAATTCATATCTATTGCTTACTGAAGCTTATTGGTTGCAAGCACAATTGTCTGTAGTACAATATGATTTTAATGTAGCTAGGCATTTATTGTCTCAAGCTCAAATTATTGCAGAAGAGAAGGGTCTCTCTCGACTAGCTGTTAAATTATCCAGTGAGCATGATAATTTATTAATACAAATAGAACAATGGGAAGAATTATCAAAGATGGATAATTCTCCTATTGAAGGTGAGAAAATAGCTAAATTAGAAGAATTAGTTAAAAAAATACGGATGAAAAAGGAGCTGGAAATGTTAGAAGAACAAGAAGAAGAACCAATTGTTTTAATATTATTATATGAAACTGGAATTCCAATTTACTCTAAAAATTTTGCTATATCCCAAGAAATTGATGATATGCTTGTTGCAGGTTTTATATCAGCTATAAACAATTTCATTCAAGATGCTTTTGGAGTTTCTGGATACATAGATCGTATTAAACATAAAGAAAATACTATTCTGATAAAACACATTGAATCAATTTTTATCTGCTATGTCTATAAAGGTGAATCATACGCTGCTTCTTCAAAACTTGAACGTTTCATCAAGGAAATTAACAATTCTCCTATATTGGATTATTTACAAGATAGTGAAATGATTACCAAAGGTTTTAGTCAAAGTGAGATTAACAGAGTCGAAACAATGATAGAAAATATCTTTCCTGCAAACTAAGAATTAATTGTGAAAGTATACTGTATTAAGCCCTTTCAAAGGGATTCTTCTAATGCATATATATATTCGAATCTGACTTGAATCATAGATAATCAAAAGAATTGATTCTATTAGAAATTCTTATATTTGATCGAAACAAAGGTAATAGGGTTTATGAATCTAGAAAGAATTGAACAGCTGCTTTTAGAGGGAAGATACGAGGATGCGTTAAAAGAAGTAGAAGAGATAGAAAAACAAGCTCCTATGAATAATGCATTCTATTTAAGATGTAAAATTGTAAAGAGTAGATGCTTGCTTGGACAGAGTGAACATAAAACCGCATTGAATATAGTACAACAAGTCGTAAGAGAAGAAGAACACATTGAAGAAATGGAAGAGCAAGAAAGAGAAGAGATTAAAGTCGATGCTTTAATAATTATGGCAGAAGCATTATGGCTCCTTGGCCAATATGATAGAGGATTAGAAGTTGTTGAGCAAGGGGAAAAAGAACTTCAGAGATTAAAAATAAAACAATTACCTGAAATAGAACCAAGAAAAGCTGCATTATTGCTTCATAAAGGAGTAACTCTTTTGCATAAAGATGAACTGGATCAAGCTTTAGATTGTTTCCAGCAGAGTTTAATGATAAACGAAGTATTAGGTAATAAACAAGACATTACGAAAATACTTAATGGTACTGGACAAATTTACACGCGAAAAGGAGAACTGGATCATGCTTTGGATTGTTTCCAGCGGAGTTTGAAAATAAGTGAAGAATTAGCAAATGAAGAGAGGATGGCTAGATCCTTTGTTAATATAGGAGTTATCTACAAACTTCAAGGTGATTTAGATAAAGCATTAGATAATTACAGTCAAGCTTTAACAATAAATGAGAAATTAGGCGATAAGAGAGGAAATACAATTATTCTTGTTAATATGGGTGATCTATACAAGGATAAAGGCGAATTAGATCGTGCATTGGAGTTCTTGCAACAATCTTTAGAAATAAGTGAAGTACTTGGTAATAAGCTATTCATAGCTTATTCTGTCACTAATATGGGAGTAATTTATCACCAGAAAGACGAGCTGAAAAAAGCCTTTAATCACTTTGAACGAAGCATAGTTCTTTTTGAAGAATTAGGAAACAAAATCGATTTAGCTGAGGTTCTCTTTTTTCTAGTTACTTTAACTATTGACATGCATTCTTATGATCAAACCCAAGAGTACTTACAACTACTAAAACAAATTCATGAACAGGAAAAAAACAGAATTGTCAGCCAACGTTATCATATTGCTCATGCACTAAAACTAAAAACTAGTACTCAAGCTAGAGATAGAGTTCAAGCAGAAATTCTACTTTCACAGATAATTAGTGATGAAGTAGTAGACCATAGATTAACTGTTATAGCTTTACTCAACAAATTTGAATTACTTATTTCTGAAATTAGTCATTATGGTGATAAAGAAGCTCTGATAGAGGCTCAACTTATTTTTCAGGATTTAATTAAGACTGCTAAAACGCAGAGTAATCATCACTTACTTGCTGAAATTTATTGGCTACAATCACAATTATCTGCTGTACAGTTTGATTTGAATGAAGCTAGACATATGTTAACTCAAGCACAAATTATCGCAGAAGAAAAGGGGTTAACAAAATTAGCAAGGAAAATTTCTAAAGAACATGATCTGTTCCTTGAGAAATTAGATCTATGGGAAGAACTACAAAAAAAGGATGTTTCTCTAATTGAGCGTATTAAAGCTACAAAATTCGATGAAATAGTAAACAATATGTGGAAACAAAAAGAACTTGAAATATTAGAAGAACAGGATGAAGAATCAATTGTTCTTTTACTCTTATCAGAATCGGGACTTCCTATTTATTCAAAAAATTTTGATATGTCTCAAGATTTTGATGATATGTTTGTTGCAGGTTTCATATCAGCTATAAACAATTTCATTCAAGAAGCATTTGGAGTTTCTGGTTGTATAGATCGTATTAAACATGAAGATAATAGCATAATCATAAAAAAGATTGCATCACTTTATTTTTGTTATGTTTACAAGGGCGAATCTTATGCAGCTTCAAAAAGAATAGAAAATTTCACCACAGACATTCAAAATTCAAATATTTGGAAGGATTTGCAAAAAAGTCAACAGATCACAGAAATTCTGAATCAAAGTGCGATTAACAGAATAGACGCAATAATTGATAGGATTTTTTAAAAAATAAGTAAATACTTTAAATTTGGATATACTGTGAACTATATTAGAATTACATGTAAAAGTTTAAAAAATAACTTTACTTCAATTAAGTAATGGAAAAAGAAAAAAAGAGAGCTTTTAAAATTCTGGTTCTAGGGAATAGTTCGGTAGGAAAGACAACTCTTATTTCTCGCTATACGAAAGGATTTTCCCCAGAACAATATATTACCACTATAGGTGTAAATATTACATCGTATGGGACGAATATCGAGAATAATTCCATATCTTTTCAAATATTTGATATAGCAGGACAAACGATATTTAAATCATTTAGAACAAAATTCTATGAAGGAGCTTACGGAGCATTGTTGCTTCTTGATTTAACAAACATTCAATCTTTGAAAGACATTCCAAATTGGATACAAGAATTCAGAGAATCAAGTGTTGAAAATAGTCCTGTTGTAATATTAGGTAATAAAGCAGATTTAGAAAAGAGAACAATTACTGAAAATATGATCAAAGAAATACTAGACTCTGTAAATATTTCTCAAGAATTATATCTAGAAACTTCAGCTCTTAACGGTTTAAATGTGAAGGAAAGTTTTGAATTACTTGGTACATTGTTATTAGAGGTTTATAAATAGCAAAAAAATTGTATTATGTTGTGAAAATCTTAATTTTTGAATTCTTACAAAATTTGTTATACAAATGATTTTTTCCTCATTTCTATTAACAACTTTTCATTATTAAAATCTATATTACATCCATTATAAAAAAGGAATTATTGTTCTCTAGTTTGACAACAAGCTTAAATAAGACTATATACCTCTATTAACTATTGGGATTAGGTTTGTCAGTAATAAATAAAAAACGGATATTAATAGTTGACGATAATGAGGACATTATTTCAATTTTCTCTATTGCATTAAAATCTTATGCAATTCAAACAGCTATAAATGGTAAAATTGCTGTTGAAATAGTTGAAACTTGGTTACCAGACCTAATTTTGATGGATATAAAAATGCCTGTTTTAGATGGAGTAGAAGCCACTAAAATAATAAGTAACAGATACCCCCAAATTCAAATTCTGGGAATATCTGCATTTGGTGAAAAACTGCAAAAACAGATGCTCCAAGCAGGAG
>BPTO01000077.1 GCA_023705985.1 Candidatus Heimdallarchaeota archaeon
GAGATAAGGCCACGTGACTGGAGTTCAGACGTGTGCTCTTCCGATCTCTCGGAAACAACAAATATTGTTGTAAATGGAATAGTGAATACAATAACTCTGAAAGTATTTGATCCTTTCACACTTCCTAGCTTTATTGAAGATACTTTAGATCGTGATTTCTTCGAATATCATTCAATAGATGATGTTTTTACTGGTTTACAAGAGAATCCTCTTTCATGTATCATAGATTTTAGAACGTGTTCAAAATTAGGTCTTTCTTTAAATGATAATCTGTCCGTAGTTGGTTCTATAGGTGGTATTCCTTATGCTATCAATGTAAAGTTGTTAGATATATGCAAATTTGATGTTATCACCCCTCGTTGGGGCATGAGTTCATATATTCTTATCCCAAAGCAAGCTTTCGAATTCCACCTTGATATTAGTAAAGCTCATGCCATTTATTTGAACATTAAAGACAGTGTTACATTAGATTCATTTTTTCAGCAGCTATATGATAGTTACAGTTTCCCTCTTAGTCATGTAAAAGTAGCAAAAGGAGAAGATCCTCATCGTCTTGGTGTTTTTCAACTTTATCTTGAAATATCTTCATTGATAATAATTCTACTTACTTCTATTCCTCTAGTATATGATATATTCTATTCCAATACTAAATCATTAGCAAAATTATACTCAAGAGGTTTTTCGTTCAGAACTATTCTTAATGCTCTAATAATTCAGTTATCCCTCTTCTGGATTAACTATGCTGGGTTTGGTTTGCTTTTCTCTTTTGGTCTTTTGGGGTTCTTGAAAATCTCTATACCAAAAATAATATCAGGAAATTATTTCACAATACACTTTGATTTATTTTCAACTCTAACTATTGTAATTTCTTCAATTATCATCTTACTAGTGCCTATAGTTGTAACATTGTTTGCTACTCGTTCACCTAATACCCTAAATAAAGCTGTGAGTGCTTTTATTCTATCTGATTTTAATGATTAAAAAAGTGCGGGATAAATAATGCTATACAAGAACTTCTTTAGACGAAATAGAAATTTCTTAAAAAGTCAAGTACCACAGTTTGTAACCTCAATTTTTCTCATTATTCTTCTTATAATTACAAATGGTAGCACAAAAGATAGACTAAACATGTTTGCTTCTGCAGACTATCCAGCTGATATCACAGGTAGAATATCACTTAATTATGAAAATGATTTATCTTACATTTCTGATTGGGAAAGTGAATTCCTGATAAATCAACAACAAGATCTCAACAGGTGGAATAGTTGCTTATCGTTAGCTATTGATCTTTTTAACTCCGTGTTATATCTAGGTCCTTCAAGCGTCTCGTCTTTAATTCGGGTTATTGCTATGCCTACTAATTATTCTACTGGAAAATATAGTGCTTATCTTTATGGAGAAGTATTCAGAGAAAACGATATTCAAGAAAGATCTGAAATTAATATTACAATTAAGTTCTTGAAAGATAATAAAATTCATACCAATAGCTCAATACTAGATGTTGCTGGTTACATGGCAGATGTACCATATTTCATTACACAGGAGTTAGGAAGTTCTTACAGTTTTATCTTTGTTAGTGAGTCATTCTTAATTGATTACCTGTCCTCCATTTCTATAATCACTCTTTACCAATCAATATATTATTTGTTTGGAGTTGTATTTTCAGTAGATTTCAAAGAAACAACGAGCATATATGATAGGCTAGATTCATTTACTTATTCTACCCAAGCATCTATTAATGATACTTATCTTGAAAAGGGTCTCTCACCTCATATTATCCGGTGGTCACTCTCTTCATTCAACAATAGGATTGAAACACTTAAGGCAGAAATTCAAAGTGATCAGATATTTTTTATCACAGCAAGTTTACCCTTACTGTTTCTATTAGTTATTGTCATTTATCGCTCAAAAGAGCTTACTTTCTCTTATTTTAAGAACTACATAAACAAATTATATGAAAGAGGGTATGAGAACAAGCAAATTCTTTCCTTCTTCTTATGGATTTTCTTGTTTTTTACCTTTACGCTCGCAATTAGTGGAATTATTGTTTTTGCTCTCATTTCATTTGCTTTTTCATTTGGAAGTACGATTTCTTTCATTCTATTTTCTGTATTAATTTCTATATGGGTGATAGTAAGTACAATTTTCCAAATGACTACATTAAGATCTGGGCTTAAAAGATATCTAGAAGAAAAGGTCACTTCCTCTGATACAATTGTTCATCGAGAAGGATTAATTCATGATATTGTAGGTTTGGCGTTTCGTATAGGCATATTAGGAATTACAACATCACTTATTTTCCTACTTAAGAATTTAATATATCTTTCAAATTCGCTACTAATGATATTGTTTATAGTAGTTGCAATAATTGGTATAATTATATTTTTTTCTCCTTTGAATCAACTTCTGGGAAGAATAATCTATTCAGCTTCCTATATATTTATTGTTTCTTTAGGAAAAAAAATCTTTAGCCAAAGCAGTGAAATACTTCATAAGTTATATAATACAAAATCTTCTAGAAAAATCTTCGATTTTTCTTCACTTTTAATTTTATTCATTTTAGTTCCTTCAATTCTAGTTGTTTCAGATAGTTATTATCATCATGTGAATGAGATTCACTACAATTCTATTTGTTGAGATATCCTGATAGAAGATATAGATTTGAGCCTGTTTGAGCAGTTAAAGCAAGATTTCAATAGTTCACAATTGCTGCCATTAATTGAATTGGAATGCTTATCAAATGTTAGTTTTTTCTTTAGTAGACCCACTCAGTTTGCTAAATTTGTTCAATATACTTGGGAAAAAGGATTACCATATATAGAATCTGATGAGGATGCCATTCAAAATCTAGATGACTTGATGAAATACCCTTATGGTATTATTATTTCTAAAAAAATGCAAATACAGTTTGATATCTCGATAGGTGATAATTTCACTTTTTACATTCCAATAAACTCACAATTGGTTGTTTCACATCCAAATGAAACGAAGATAGATTTCGAAGTCATATCCATCATAGATTCATTACCATATCTGAGCTCTAAAGCTGAATCATGGGCATTTTGTTGGATGGGGTCAGAAGATGTAACATTTTCAAGTAATGGTGAATCATTTGATGAAGGAGAAATCTTTCATCCAAGAATTAATATTTCTTACATAAATACTGCTATGATAAAAATTGACGATACAAATTCATTTGAAGAGGTTTATACAAAAATTATTTCTTCTTATCCCTCTTATAATACTAGGTTCATTGGAGATTCGTCTGAAATCGATTCAGAATACCCTGTACCTTCTCGTCGTTTCAAACAATTTATCACATTAGCAATTACTATTTCCTTAGTTCTGCAGATGTTATTCTTTATACAAATGATGTCTAGCACTTTCAATCAGACTAGAAAGTCATTATTACAGTTTTACACAAGAGGAATTTTACCTAAGCATCTAGTATTAAGTTTTACATTTTTTGTTTTAACACAAATAGCAGTGTTTGTAATAATAGGTGTTCCTATCTCAATGTCTATATCATGGGGTTATCTTGCAGTTCTTTCTTTATCAGGATATTCAGGAACTCTATCAATATCCATTTCCCCATTATCTCTTGTTATATTATCTGTTATGATTTCAATATCAATACTAATAAATTTCATTGTAGGTTATTATAAAATTAACAAAATACTTAAACTTGAAAAGAAAATTGGTGATGATAATGAGTGATGAAGACAAAATTATACTTGAAGATTTAATCCACATCTATAAAGGAGTGGTTGAAACAGTAGCGCTAAGAGGTGTAGATTTAACAATTAAAGCGGGAGAAAAAGTCTGTCTTGTTGGTAAAAGTGGTTCTGGCAAGAGTACTCTTCTACATTGTCTAGCTGGACTTATTATTCCTTCTTCTGGAAAAATATTTCTTGATAATGAAGATATTACGAAACTATCGATAAATGACTTGGTAAAAATACGTAGAGATAAAATAGGATTAGTATATCAGAACTATAACTTAGTTGATTTTCTAACAGTTGATGAGAATATTCAATTACCTATGTTAGCAGCTAATAAACCGAAAGAAGAAAGGAGAAAAAGAGTTGATGATCTTCTTAAAGAATTCGACATTGAAAGATATAAGAAAAGTTACCCACCTTATCTTAGTGGTGGAGAGAAACAGCGTGTAGCTGTTGGTGTAGCTTTAGCTAACAATCCTAGTATTATCCTAGCTGATGAACCAACAGGTAATCTAGATTTAGAGAACGCACAAAAAATATACGAACTTTTCGAAAATTTAACAAAGGATTACAATGTTACTCTTGTTATAGCAACTCATGATTCAAACGCATTGAAATATGTTGATCGCCATGTAGAAATGTCTGAGCTTAATTCATTGTAATGTCTCAAATAATTAACTTGTGTATAAAAGAAATAATAAACTCTTGTTTTGTTAAAATCTTCACACTCCTAATAAAGCTTTTTTGATTTTCAAATGAACATTATTTTAAGTCAATACATGTTTTAAATATAGGAGAAAAAAAGAAACAGAGTAAGGAAAGACGTACCCCTTTTAAGAAAAGTAAAAAAGAGATAAAATGAAATTATTCAATTACAAAATCATCTTTTTCAGGTTTTGGTAGTCTGCTAGGCCACCAATTCCACCGCTCAGCTAAAGACATAATAGAAGGTACAAGGATAGTGCGAACTACAAAAGTATCTACAAGAACAGCAAAACATAGCATAAAGCCAAATTGATTCAGAATCATTTCAGTACTCAAAAGTAATCCAGAAAATGCAATAGTCATAATAACTCCTGCGGCAGTGATAATACTTCCAGTTCTATAGACCCCTTTGTGAATTGAAGCTTTCTCAGTGTATCCCATTTTTCTATACTCGCTAATTCGACTGAGCAGGAAGATATCGTAGTCTAGACCAAGCCCAATAAGTATAGAGAACGCCATTATTGGGGTTATCCAATACAAAGCTTGAACATCTGTTAAGACTGGGAAAAGCCAGTTGAAAATCCCTTTTTCGAATACTAATACCGCAAATCCATAAATCCAGCTCAGTGTAAGTGCTATTGTGATTAGGAGTCTAAGTGGTAAAAATGCTGATTTAAACATTACAGCAATTAATAAGTAAACTACTACAATTGTAATTATTATCATTATTGGGAATAAATCATAGACTTTGTCGATAGTATCAACAATAAAAGTTATTCCTCCTCCCAGATAGTATCCATATTGTGAAGTCTCTCTTTCACTGAAATTCTCAAGAAATATTCTCATATCTTTGACAAATTCTTCGGCTTCTAACCCATAAGGATCAAAAGGTGTTTGAATTTCAATCAAAACAGTCGAATTCTCTTGATTAGAATATCTTTCAAAAGCTATTCTGTATAAGATACCTTCAGGT
Source organism: Candidatus Heimdallarchaeota archaeon (assembly GCA_023705985.1). Taxonomy (GTDB): domain Archaea; phylum Asgardarchaeota; class Heimdallarchaeia; order Heimdallarchaeales; family Heimdallarchaeaceae; genus 18H4-34. The sequence goes on from BPTO01000077.1 coordinate 5,401, forward strand.
GTATCATAAAATACAGAAATATTGTTCAAATATTGAATTCCAAGAATATATGGGATTGAAGTACCATCTGGTGCCTTAAACATCGAAAAAAAGCTATTATAAGGTAAACTCAAATTTGTATGAAGTTCATCCATCATTAATTGACAAATATCGAAAAAGGATTGGTTAACGACGCCATTATTTTCTCCTGTTGATATAATAATATAATAAGGTAATATCGTTCCTGGGTTAAATTCTTCTGAAAGAGTATTATATGTAATTACATAATCTCCCCCTCTAGGAAAGACTTGATTTGTATCTACTGTTCTCTTTAGATCAAAAACTTGTATTGATACTGGGATAGCAATTATAAGAACAACTAAAATTATAGGTACAGCATGCTTTGTTGACAGCTTTGCGATTTTATACCAAGTACTTTTCAGTTGCTTATTCAGTTCTTTTTGTTCAGCCGTTTCCTCTAATTTGCTGGTCTCTTCTTCCTTTTTCTTTTTCTTGAATCGAAGACTAAATTTAGATTTACTAAAGAACTTACCAAATGTTAGTAATATCGCAGGAGTTAAAGTTAGATTGATCAAGAGTGTACATAAAACTGCGATAGCCGATCCCATTCCTATTGTTGCTAGTAAATCCATTGGGAAGAAAATCATCCCTGCAAAACAAATAGATAGAGTTAAACCTGAAACTAGTATTGTGTGCCCTGCATGCTCACTCATCAATCGAACAGCTTGAGAGTTATTCTTTCCTTTCAGGATTTCTTCTCTGTATCTTGAAAGTAAGAATAAACTATAATCGATTGACATAGCAATCACTAGAGACATCATCACGCTGGGAGCAAAAGTGCCAACATCTATACTACTCAAAGCAATTGGTAGCATTACCATAAATGAAAATAAAAAACTAAGTCCCATAGTCAAAATAGGAATAATCATCAATCTTAAACTTCGTAGAACTAAGGCTAGAATAACGAATGCAATTGGTATGACAATTGAATCCATTCTTGCTAAATCACCTTTCGTTCCTTCTTCAATATCCATCAATAGTGGTCTTGAACCAGTTATTCCGACAAAGAATTTCTCTTCTAGATTATCACCATATTCTTCTATTTGCTGTTCTAGGAAAGAAATAAAAACTGCTGTATCTTCTTTTGTTTGTCCTTGAACTGTTATAAGAACTAGTGTTGTTTTCCTATTTTGAGAAACAAGTCCTGAAGCTATAATTTCCATGCCTGATGAGTTTAAAGTGAAAAAATCTTGAACAGATTGAATATTCTCATAGTGTTCATAAGTTTCTAATGAATCTACCAAAGCAAGGATAAAAATCTGTACTTCTTCAGATTCTAATATATCTGTTTCTTCTTCCAATGATTTGATAAGAATAATTATACTTGTCTCGTTGGATCTTTCAGGGAATTCTTGATCTAGAATGCCGTTAGCTACAGCAGCAAGCGAATCTTCAGGAGCTTCAAAAACAAGATTGGTTTCACTCAGTAACTGTGGTCCAAGCCATACGCTGAAACCTAATGCTATAGCCCAAAATACTATAATAGCTATTTTGTATTTCTCAAGGAACTTGTGATAATAGTCAACAAATGTCAATTGTCTTCATCGTATTTTAACAACGATTGTGTATATAAAATTTACATAAACATCTTTTTCGTGGAATTAAGCAAATTATTTTATAGTATTAATCAAAGATCTATAAAGTTAGAAGGGATATGATTGACCAAACAACAAATACTTATTGATGATTTATTTAAGATAAAAACGATAATTAATGTTAAAATTCTTCCAAACGAGCAAATACTGTTTGAAGAACAATCTATGAGCAAAGAGAAGAATAAGTACTTTTCATCAATTTACAAAACTGACAAAGATACACAGACCCCTATTCAATTTACTAGTGGTATTAGTCAAGATAAAGGGATGAAATTATCACCTTCCAAAATTCAGCTGGCTTTCTTAAGCGCTAGAGGAGGAGACAAAACGAAGAATCAAGTTTGGATTATGAATTTAGATGGAGGAGAGAGTGTAAAATATACTTCAGTCCTTAATGGAGTAGAAAGCTTCAATTGGTCACATGACGGAAAAAAGATCGTTTTTACACATAGAGTAAATGTAAATGAACAAGAAGTAGAGGATAAAAATAAAGAGAAGAAAGACATACAAGTAGATGATATAGAACTTAAACTAAAGAAGATAGAAAAAGAAGAAAAAGAGAAGAAAAAGCTTGATCCTAGAGTTGTTAAAAATATTGTCTATAAAACTGGCACTTCGTTCCTTGATGATAGGTATAGTCATATCTACTTGTTAAATCTAGAAGATAAGAAAACGGAAAGAATCACTAAGGGAGAAACAAATTACTCCTCTCCACTAATGAATTCTGATAATACAAAAATTATAGCTACCAAACATGTTGTCATAGGGACTTTAAATGATAGTTACTATCATTCTTTAGTTGAAATATCTTTAGAAAATAAAGAAGAAAAAGAGTTAAGAAGTTTTTATGGATGGGGTGCAGATTTACGTCTTTCACCAGATGGACAGTGGATAGTATATGAAGGTAATGAATCTCCTAAGAATCTATCAACACAAAATAATAAAATATGGCTATACAATTTAGTAACTGGTGAAGAGAGACAAATCTCTAAAACAATAGATAATGACGCTTATGAACCCAGATTCAGTTATGATAGCAAAAATATTTTCTTCTTGGTGGATGAATGGGATAAGAATATGCTATGCAAATATGATCTAGAGAACGAATCTGTAGTAAAGATTCATTCAGCTGATTATGTAATAAATTCTTATGATATTGATACTCAATTAGAATTAATAGCATTGAATTGTTCAACCGCTAATGATCCCTCAGTCCTGAAAATCTATAATATTGTTAAGAATGAAGAAAAAACTCTTTGGAAAAGCAATCAGAAGTGGATAGAAAAAAGAGAATTAGCTAAGATTACTGAAATAAGGTATTCTGGTTTCAATGATAAAGATATTCAAGGTTGGTTAGTTAAACCTTCTAAATTTGATAAGAATAAGAAATACCCTCTAATTCTAGATATTCATGGAGGACCTCATACAATCTGGTCACCACACGAAAGGTCCATGTGGTTTGAGTTTCAATATTTCGCTTCCAAGGGATATTTGATTTTCTTCTGCAATCCACAAGGTACAAGCGGAAGAGGATACGCTTTCAGAGATGTTATCGCAAATTGGGGTACTGAACCAGCTGAAGATATCCTAAAAGGAGTAGATGAAGTAATAAAGAATGAGAAAGTAGATACTGATAATCTCTTCATCACAGGAGGAAGTTACGGAGGTTACATGACTGCTTGGATTATCGGTAATATCAATCGATTCAAAGCTGCAGCTCCTCAAAGAGGAGTTTATAACTTGGTTAGTTTCTGGAGTACTACAGATATAACTCAATTCACTAATGATGAAATGGACGCTTTTCCATGGGAGGATTTAGAGAAATTATGGAAAGAATCTCCAATAGCTTATGTTCAAAATATTACTACTCCGACAAGATTCATTCACTCTGAAAATGATTATCGTTGTCCCATTTCACAAGCAGAAGAGATGTTTTCATCTTTGCTAAAACTAGGTGTGGAAGCTGATTTTGTTAGATACCCCGAAGAAGGACATGAATTAAGCAGATCAGGAAAACCTACAAGAATGAAAGATAGGTTGAAGAAAATTGTAGAGTGGTTTGATAAACACAACAACTAACCTTCTTTCAAGTCTTTTATTACTTTTTTATTTAGAAGGTTTTTTCGAGGTTTTACTTTTAGACGTTTTTCAATTCCTTTAACATATTTGGGTTTTTTCTCAATCATAATGAATTTTCTATTAAGAGCTTTAGCTACATATCCTGTTGTACCTACACCTGCAACGGGGTCTAGAATAACATCCTTTTCATTAGATGTTGTGAGAATAATTCTTCTAAGCAATTCTTCTGGTTTTTGCGTAGAATGAAGTTTCTTTCCGTCTTCATCCTTTAATCTCTCTTTTCCTGAACAAAGAGGAATGACCCATACATTAGCTCCCACTTTTCCAATGCCGAACTCCTTCGCTAAATCTTTATGGTAAGTATACTTTTTATTTTTCTTATCTTTAACTGCCCAAATCATTGTCTCTGTTGCATTAGTAAACCTAACCCCCAGCCAGTTAGGCATTGGGTTATTTTTTACCCAAGTTATATTACTTAAGATCCAGAAATCTAAGTCTTGCATTATTCTTCCAATACGAAAAACGCTGTGGTAGGTTGAAATAGCCCAAATTGTGGCGTTTGGTTTCATGACTCTTCTAACTTCAGTGAGCAATTCCTCTATAAAAATATCATAATGTTTAAAGGATTCGAATTTATCCCAATCGTCGTCTACAGCTGATACTTCTGTTTTGACGTTCCATCTAACTAATTTCTTACTAGGTAATTGAAGGAAATATGGTGGATCCATAAAAACAAGATCTACGAATTCTGATGGTAGTTTTTTTAGGACTTCTAAAGCATCACCCAAAAATACTTTATTCAGTACTTCTTCTTCTGAATATTTTTTGATGTTCGCTTTATCTTTTATTATCAGTCCCATTTTATCTTAGCTCGCGATTTATTTGAAAATAGTTTTTGAGCTTTTTAAGTTATCTTCTGAGATAAGGTTCAAATATAACCTTCTTTTTTCTTAGTCGATGAAGAAAGTCTATGTTGGTATGGGTGCAGTTATAGAAAAAGAAAATAAATATCTTATTGTTAAAAGATCACCTGATAGAGATTTTGCGCCTAATATATGGGAAGTTGTTACAGGACGATTAGACGAAGACGAACATCCTGTTATAGGGATTGTACGTGAAATAAGGGAAGAAACAGGACTTGAAGCTAAAGTTCTTATGACACTTAACACAGGATTCTTCTATAGAGGAGGAAAGGAGTTTCCAATGGTTTTCATTACATATTATTGCAAATACCTTAGTGGAAAAGTAAAATTAGATTGGGAACATACTGAATTCAAGTGGATAACTTTAGAAGAAGCCTTAGAAATGAAAGATCTCCTTCACTTTCATACAGAGTTTGAAAATATCAAGAAACTCAAAGAATTTGTTCCCAAGGATTTTGAATTAGAAGTAAGAACTGAAATTATGTGATGATATTACTTTCTAATCCTTTACAACGCTTTTAATTCACTCAATATTTCTTCTGCAGCTTTTGTTTTCTTATCTTCAACCCACTTTATCTCTTCTTTTTCTGTGATAATAGCTATTCTATTATAATCACTTTTAAAACCAAATTCCTTCTTTGATATATCATTAGCAATTATCATTTCTGCATTTGCTCTCTCAAGTCGAGTTTTAGCTATCTGCACCAATTCATCATCATTTTTATTATATTCAGCCTTGAATAATACAAGTTTTGTATCAGGAGATACTGATTTTATTTTGTCAGCTAGTTTTTCTAATGGTTTTAATGTTATATCCCATGACGTTCCAGAAGAAACCTTCTCATCCTTTTTCTCTTCGGGACCGAAATCATTCATAGCAGCTGCTAAAATAACATAATCGATTTTTTCCTGCAGCAATATTTCAATTGTTTTTTCTAGCATTTCTTCCTCGGTTTCAGTTTGAATCCTGTCATGAATAAAACTAGGCGGATTTACACTCGTCATACCATAGACGAGTTTTACATCTGCTCCTCTTCTCCATGCTTCAACAGCTAAAGCAAAACCCATTTTGCCTGAGGAAGGATTACTAATGAAACGCATTCCATCAAGATAAACCCTTGTGGGTCCAGAAGTGATTAAGATTTTCTTATTGCTAAAATCCTTTTTTGAGAGCATTTGAATGCAATGTTCAAGTATTTCACTTTCGCTTGGAATTTTAGCTTTTTCTTCTTCTATTCGTGGCTTTATTATTTTGACGCCATATTCCTCTAATTTCTTAATATTCTTGCTAATTACAGGATTATGAAACATCACTTTATGCATAGTTGGAGTCATGATTATTGGTATTTTGTTTCCTAAAGCAGTTCCTGCTATTAGTGTAACTGGTGTATCCATTATGCCATTTGCTATTTTGGACAAAGAACTTGCAGTTATTGGAGCTATTAAAATTAGATCTGCTTTATCTTCAGACAACCCTGCATATTGGACATGTTCAACTTTTCCTTCAATAGCTGTAATTGGTACTTTCCCAGTAGCCCATTCAAAAATCATTGGATGAACAAATTTTGCGGCTTCAGGTGAGAGAACTGTTATTACTTCTGCTCCATGTCTCATAAGCTTTCTTGAGATTTGAGGAGCTATATAGCAAGAAATTGAACTTGTGATACAATGAAGAATTAATTTCCCTTCGAGTTCACTTCCTTCTGTGCCAACAATAGTCTTTGAAATATGGGTCATAAGAGACATTTCCTTTAAACTAAAATAAACATATTCTATTGTCACACTATGTGCATGTTTTATTACCACCCCTAAATGTTTTTTTGACCAAAAGAACCATTTTTAAATTGAATATCACTAATATAATTGAAAACTTAATAAAGAGATGTTTTTAATGGCAAAAATTAGCGAAAAATTAAATGAAGCTTTTAACAATCAGATAAAAGAAGAACTCGAGTCTGCCTATATTTATCTTGGTATGGCTGAATGGTTCCAAGAAAAATCTTTAGACAATCTTGCTACATGGTTTGAAATGCAAGCAAAAGAAGAATTTGAACATGCTATGAAATTTAAAGACCACATCATAGAAAGAGGTGGTCATGTTCATTATTATGCCCTTGCTGAGCAAAAGCAAGATTGGGAAAGCATTATGGAGATTCTAGAAGCGACCTATAAACATGAGAAATATATTACAAGCAAAATCGTTGAATTGCATGAACTAGTTAAAGAGCTCAAAGAATATAGTTCAAACCAGCTGATTATGTGGTTTTTGGCAGAACAGGTAGAAGAAGAAGATAATGCTTCGACTCTTATTGATAAGTTCAAGGGATATCGTAACGATTTTAACTTCGATCATCATATCAAGAGAGAAGAGTAAAGTATTATCCTTCCCTTTTTTCTTTCTTTCTTTCAATAATCAGCGAAAAACAGTTTTTTTTATATTTGAAGATTAAGTACATAATGAAGGAAACAGAAAAAAGCTTTTTATGCTACAAATGGAGATTCCTCTTTATGAAGAAGAATAAACCCATTCTTCTAGTTGGTTTAGGTGCTATTGGTTCAATCATTTTTTCTAGATTGACACGAAATTACTATCAAGTTGTTGGTCTAACTTCAAAAACAGGAACAGACAAGATAAGAGAAAAAGGCCTTAGGGTTAAATTAATTGAAGATTTAAATCCTCAGCTACATGAATGTGAGGTTTATGATATTTTACCTGAAAAATATGTTTTTGACACATGTATTGTGACTACTAAATCTTGGATAAATGAGCAAGTTATAGATGAACTTTTTTCGCACTTATCTGATAATGCATCAATTTTACTTTTCCAAAATGGACTAAAAGTTGAAGATCCTTTTCTACGGAAATCAAAAAAATGGAAAATCTTTAGAGCTATTACTTCAATAGCAGCTGCTCGAAATGAGAAAAATGGAGCTATTGAAATTAATACTGGTTTCACAAAAGTGGGGAGAATTAATGATAAGACAAGCAGAAGCAATATTTGGATAAGTCTTCTTACTGCTGTTGGTATCCCAGTAACTGCTTCAAAAAACATTAATCGAGAAATTTGGTTGAAAGCTATTGTTAACTGCTCTATTTGCCCTCTTGGTGCTATAACACGCTTGAAAAACGGAGAGATTTTAGCTGACCTTTTTCTTAATTCTTTGATGAAGAAGGTAGTTGAAGAAATTCTGATGATTCTTCCTGAAAATATTTCCATTGATTTTGATGAAGCGTTTGAATTAATTGAACAAATAATTCAACAATCAGCAAATCATAAATGCTCCATGCTTCAGGATGTAGAAAATGGAAGAAAAACAGAAATCGACTCATTAAATGGAGCAATTGTAGTAATAGCTGCGTCTCAAGAAGTGAAAGTTCCTCTAAACTTCCAATTAACGGAAATAGTTAAAAAATTAACAGAGGAGAAATACCCTAAAGAGTTAGCAATATTAGATTTAAGAAAACTGTCCTAAGTGATTTCAAATGGTAAAATACTGGGTTGCTTCTCATATTACAGGTTTTTTTTCAATTCACGATGAACATATTAATCCTTTATTCAAAGGGTCAAGAGGAGCTGGATTCTCTCTTTCGAGAGGAGTATACACGGAAGTTAACTTTTCAGATGACCACAAAAATCACATTTTCTTTAACGGTCAGGAACGTACTTTAGAAGGAACTAGAGTAACAAATTCTGTGCTATGTCAAATAACGGAGATCATACAAGAAAGAAGTCAGGTTGATTTTGGAATAACAATAGATCATAATTTTGAAATTCCTATGTCGTCAGGTTATGGATCCAGCGCTTCAGGTGCATTAGGCGCAGCATATGCACTGAATGAATTGTTGGACTTAAATTTAAAAAAGGAAGAGATGTTTGGTATTGCTCATAAGGCTGAGGTTACTGAAAGTAGCGGTCTTGGTGATGTTATTGCTCTATATGCTGGTGGTTGGGAATATAGATTGAAAGAAGGTGCTCCAACCATAGGTGAAACAGCATCAATGATATTAGATGATGCATATAAGGTTGCAACAATATCATTTGGAGAATTAAAGACAAGTTCCATAATAAGAAATAAACAGTGGAAAAATAGAGTTAATCTTGCAGGAAAAGAGTGTTTATCTAATTTTATTAAAAAACCAACTGTGGAAAATTTTGCAAAACAATCGTATGAATTTTCAGTGAAGAGTAA